>JAQXRN010000206.1 GCA_029218545.1 Bacillota bacterium
GCGGTGAGAAGACTCTTGTTCTCCTTTGTGAAGAAGGTGAAATAGAGCTGGAGCCTGCCAAATTTGCATGTGATGATGTCAATATTGTTACAGTTGAGGATGAGGAAGAACTCAAGCCTGAATTCTTTTCCGCCCTCGAATCTGAATACGAATTTGACAGAGTAATTGTGGAATACAATGGAATGTGGATATTAGACAATTTCTATAATTCAATTCCCGAAAACTGGGTTGTCTATCAGGAAATGATGTTTGCGGATGCAAGAACATACATGACATATAACAACAATATGAGAAACCTTACTGTGGACAAGATGAAGTCACCGGAACTCATAGTGTTTAAGTTCTTTGATGAATCCATGGACCAAATGGAATACCATAAGCTTGTGCGAGTTATAAACCGTCGCTGCCAGATTGTCTATGAATACGATAAGGATAATGCTGTATTTGACGATATTGAGGACAGCCTTCCTTACGATATTGATAAGGACTATATTGAAATCGAGGACAAGGACTATGCTATCTGGTATACAGATATGAACGAGAACGAAGATAAGTACTATGGAAAGACACTTAAGATCAAGGGGCGTTCTCTTTTAGGCGGTGGACTGGGCGATGACGAGTTCGTAATAGGAAGACACATTATGACCTGCTGTGTTGAAGATATACAGTTTGGAGGTCTTGTTGCAAAGTATGACAAGGCACAGGACTTAGAACACGGCGGATGGGTTGTAATGACTGCTGAGGTAAGGAGAGAATTTAGCCCGATGTATCAGAGTATTGGACCTGTTTTCCACGTTTTAGAAGTAGAAAAAGTTGAACCGCTTGTTGAAGATGTGGCAACCTTCTATTAAATATATTCCGGAGGTGTTTTATGAGAAAAACAAAAATTGTTTGTACACTGGGACCATCATCGTCTGATGAAGCAACTCTTAAAAAAATGCTTCTTGCCGGGATGAATGTTGCAAGATTGAACTTTTCCCATGGCTCACATGAAGGCCATAAGGCTACTATTGAAAGATTCAGAAAAGTGAGAGATGAACTTGGTGTTCCGGCTGCAGTTCTCCTCGATACAAAAGGACCTGAAATAAGAACAGGTAATTTTGCAAAGGGCGAGGAAATCCTTAAGGACGGTCAGAAATTTGTTCTTACAACAGAAGCGGTTGAAGGTACAAACGAGATAGTATCAGTAACATATAAGAATCTGCCAAAGGAGGTTAAAGCCGGCAACCTTGTTCTAATAAACGATGGTAAAATCGTTATCCGTGTTGAAGAAACAACAGATACCGAGGTTAGGGGCATTGTCATTCACGGTGGAAAGATAAGCAACCACAAAGGAATTAATCTTCCAAATGTTAATCTGAAGATGAATTATATCAGTCCTCAGGATAGAGCAGATATAATTTTCGGTATTGAAAACGATGTTGATTATATCGCTGCATCCTTTGTGAGAACAGCAAATGATGTTTTAGAAATCAGGAAAATTCTTGAAGAGAAAAACAACAATGTGATTAAAATAATTGCAAAGATTGAAAGCACTCAGGGAATTGAGAACTTTGAAGAAATCCTAAATGTAGCAGATGGAATTATGGTGGCAAGAGGTGATATGGGTGTAGAAGTAGCATATGAAATGCTTCCCGGAATTCAAAAACGCTTCATTAGAAGATGCGTTCAATCAGGTAAGATTGTAATTACTGCAACTCAAATGCTTGAATCCATGACCACTAGCCCAATCCCTACAAGAGCAGAAATAACTGATGTTGCCAATGCTGTTTTCGATGGAACAACAGCTGTGATGCTTTCAGGTGAAACTGCAGCAGGACAGTATCCCGTTGAAGCCGTTGAAACAATGGCAAAGATTGCTCTTCAGGCAGAGGAAGATATGAGGAAAATGCCTGCAAGAAATATGGTATGGCATGAAATGGATTCTCTGGACGTTACGAATGCTGTGGGACATGCGGCATGTACTTTGGCAAAGGATATAAATGCCAAAGCACTTATAGCCATTACAAAGACAGGATATACAGCTAGAAGAATGTCAAAATTCAGACCTAGTACATCTATTATAGGTGCAACACCATATGAAAAAACATTCCATCAGTTAGCTTTGATTTGGGGTGTAAGTCCTCTCATGGTCGAGTACTGCAACGGAATAGAGGAGCTTTTTGAGGCTTGTGCTCTGCGTGCAAAAGAAGCAGACTATGTGGATAAAGATGACCATGTTGTAATAAGTGCAGGCGTACCTGTAGATGTGCCTGGAAACACAAATATCATCAAAGTGTTACAAGTTAAATAATTCAAAAAAGTTAAAGCCACCTTCTTGTGAGGTGGCTTACTCCGTTCATGTTTAGTTTGATTCTTCGACAAGGACTTCATCGATTATCTTATCACCCTGGTCTAATAATTTGTTATACTCTGCAAAGATAGCTTCCTTTATTTTGTTACGAGTATCTGATAGAATAGGGTGTGCAATATCTCTAAACTCACCATCATCTACCTTGCGACTAGGCATGGCAATAAAAAGGCCGTTCTGTCCATCGATAATTTTGATGTCGTGCACAACAAACTCGTTGTCGAAAGTAACTGAGACAACAGCTCTCATCTTACCTTCTTCACTCAGTTTCCTGATTCTTACATCAGTAATATTCATTTTTGTCCACCTTCCTTATACAACACTATATGACATGTTCTAGTATACTGTAATGTGGTAAAATTTGCAATAAATATTTTCTATATAATGTCAAATGTTGGTAATGTCTCGATCTTTTTATTTTCAAAATCAATATCACCAAGTTGTATAATTGATGTATAATTTTCTATTTTTTTCTTTTTAGGCTCAATGCTGGAAATGGCGACACCTACACCTACAATTGAACTGTTGAATTCGCTGACTATTTCTGATATGCCGCTTATGCTTCCGCCGCCGCGCATAAAGTCGTCTATAACGATTACCTTTGAATTCTGCCTGATGGCGCGCTTTGACAGAGACATTCTTTGTATTCTGTCATAAGAACCGCTGAAATAGTTAATACTTACAGTAGAGCCTTCTGAAATTTTTGCCTCTCGCCTTATTATTACCAATGGCAGATTTAACAGATATGCAACTTCCGTAGCAAGAGGTATACCTTTTGTTTCAACGGTTGCGACATAATCTGCCTGACAGTCCTTGAACTTTACAGCAAAAACTGTGGCCAGCCTTTTCACAAACTGAGGATCAAAGAAGATATCAGATGTGTACAGGAAATTTCCTCCCAACATTCTTGAAGAATCAGACAGCTTTTCACAGAATTCCTCCTGAAGCTTAAGTAAAGCCTCTTTGGAAATATGGGGAACAAATTTTACCCCACCCTTTGCACCTGTTTCAGTTTCAAGTCTGCCCATTCCGACAATATCAAGAGCCTCGTTGCAGGCTTTAATGTCTTCGCTAATGCTTGATTTGGCTGCACCGAAGAAATCACAAAAATATTGAAGGCTGTATGCTTTGTTAGGGTTTCTTGTCAGTATATGAATTATGGAACCGACTCTTTCTGTACGCTTCATAGAATATTTCCTTTCATTTTTAATGATATATTATTTCTTTTTATATTTTTTGTCAAATTTATAGGCATTTTAGCCGCCGATATGATATAATATTTTAGACCGTTGCGTCATTAATTTGGAGGCATTATTAATTATGATAGATTTTTCAAAAATAAAAACAATTCACTGCATTGGCATTGGTGGAATTGGCCTTTCTGCCATTGCTGAGATTCTTTTGGCGAGAGGTTATAATGTGACAGGTTCTGACATGAAGGAATCTGATATAACTACAAAGCTTGCTTCAAAGGGTGCAAGAATTTATTTAGGCCACAGGGCTGAAAACGTTGAAACAGCTGACTTAATCGTTTATTCTGCAGCAGTTGGATGGGACAATCCGGAACTTGCATATGCCAAAGATCACGATATTCCTGCCGTTACAAGAGCTCATATGCTGGGAATACTGATGGATGAATATGAAAACAGTATTGCAATTTCAGGAACTCATGGAAAAACAACTACAACATCAATGGTTTCGCTTATTCTTGAGAATGCAAAGGTAGAGCCTACCATTCTCGTTGGAGGAAACCTTGCTGAAATCGGAGGTAATGTCAAGATAGGAGACGGACAGTTCTTTGTCACTGAAGCCTGCGAATACATGGACAGCTTTTTAAGTCTCAGACCAAAAATTGAAGTTATATTGAATATTGACTCGGATCATCTTGACTATTTCAAGGATATAGATCACATAGTTAATTCCTTTGATAAGTTTGCACATCTTGTGCCTGAAACAGGATTGATAGTTGCCTTTGATGCAAATCCTTTTGTCAACCAGGTTATAAAAAATCTTGAAAACGTTGTGACTTTCGGATTCAATGAGTATTGCACTTACTGTGCTGATGATGTTGTATTCAACGAAAACGGATTACCTTCATTTAATGTTAAAAAGGATGGTAAGGTTTTAAGCCGAGTGCAGCTATCTGTGCCGGGAGAACATAATATTTTGAATTCACTGGCAGCCTTTGCATGCTGTCACAGCCTCGGTATAGATGAAACTGTAATAAGCACAACACTGCACGATTATCATGGCACTCAGAGAAGATTCGATATTATCGGAACTACTGCAAAGGGCGTTAAGGTAGTTGATGACTATGCGCATCATCCTACAGAAATCAAAGCGACTCTTTCTGCATGCCAGAATGTTCCGCACAACAGATTGTGGATTCTTTTCCAGCCTCACACTTACACAAGAACCCTTGCACTGTTTGATGAATTTGCAGATGCATTCGAAAAGGCTGATGAGTTGATTCTGGCAGAAATATATGCAGCCAGAGAGAAGAATATTTATAAGATCTCTTCTAAGCAGCTTGCCGAAAGAATCAAAGAAACTCATCCTCAAAAGAACGTTATGTTTATCGAAAGCTTCGATGAGATTGCTTCTTATGTCAAGGAAAATGCTCAATGCGGAGATTTGGTACTCACTATGGGTGCAGGAGATATATATAAAATCGGCGATATGATTTTAGATAATTAGAAGCATTTGATGGAGGTACAGGATGTTTGATATTGAAAAAAAGAGAGCTAAAAGATTTGAAATAATAAAAAAGCATATAGAAAACGGGGTATCCTTCGTTGATGAGTATTGTGCCTATATAGATGAATCGGTGGTAATAGGTGCGGGAACTGTGATCGGACCATGTGTAACCCTGAGCGGAGAAACCGTAATCGGCAGGGATTGCTTTATTGGTCAGAACACTGTTATTACAGATTCAACAATTGATGATAATGTAAATATTAAAAGTTCTGTTATTACAGACAGCACAGTAGGAAGCGGCACAACAGTGGGACCATTTGCCTATTTAAGACCAAACAGCCACATCGGCAGAGATTGCAAGGTTGGAGACTTTGTTGAGGTTAAGAATTCCACAATGGGTGATGGTGCAAAGGCTTCTCACCTGACATACATTGGAGATTCCGATGTAGGTTCGAAGGTAAATTTAGGATGCGGAGTGGTATTTGTAAATTACGATGGTACAAGCAAATATCGTTCAGTTGTAGAAGACGGCGCATTCATAGGATGTAACAGCAACCTTGTGTCACCGGTTAAAGTTGGCAAGGGAGCATATATAGCGGCAGGAAGTACAGTGACTGAAGATGTTGAGGGGGACGCACTGTACGTTGCACGTGCAAAAGGGACAAAGAAACCAAACTGGGTTTCGAAAAAAGGGATTTTGAACAAAAAGAAATAATTTAGCAAAAATTAAAGCAAAATCAAAAAAAGAAGGCGAGGTAAACAAATTGAAAAGCGGAAATTATGCTGATTACAAAATCTTCTCAGGAAATTCACACCCTGAATTAGCAGAAAAGATTGCTAACATTATGGGTAAGCCATTAGGCAAAGCAACAGTAACAAAATTTAGTGACGGTGAAGTATCTGTTAACATTTGGGAATCTGTCAGAGGACTTGATGTATATATCGTTCAGTCAACCTGCAATCCTGTTAACGATAATTTAATGGAACTACTGATTATGATCGATGCTATGAAGAGAGCATCTGCAGGAAGAATCAATGCAATTATTCCTTACTATGGTTACGCAAGACAGGACAGAAAAGCTAAAGCAAGAGACCCGATTACAGCTAAATTGGTAGCTGATTTAATTGTGGCAGCAGGAGCGGATAGAGTTCTGACAATGGATTTACATGCAAACCAGATTCAGGGATACTTCAATATTCCAGTAGATCACCTTCTTGGAATGCCAATCCTCGCAAAGTATTTCCAGGAAACACACATTGAAGATCTTTGCGTAGTTTCTCCTGACCACGGAAGTGTAACAAGAGCGAGAAACTTAGCGCAGATGCTAAACTGTCCAATTGCTATTATCGATAAGAGAAGACCTGAACCAAACAAGAGCGAAATCATGAACATTATCGGTAATATCGAAGGTAAGAACTGCATTATTATCGATGATATGATCGATACAGCAGGTACAATCTGCAATGCAGCAAATGCAATTAAAAGCCTCGGTGCTAAGTCTGTAAGAGCAGCTGCTACCCATCCTGTTTTATCAGGTCCTGCAGTTGAAAGACTTAGAGATTCTGCAATTGAAGAACTTGTTCTTCTTGACACAGTACCGCTTCCTGAAGAAAAGGTACTTGACAAGATGACATTCTTATCAGCAGCTCCATTATTTGCTGAGGCTATGTCAAGAGTGTTCACCAACGGCTCAATCAGCCAGCTCTTTGACTAATTTTAAGACTATTATTTTAAGGCTTTTTATAGAGCCATCCAAATATTCCACGAAAGGATTTAAACTATGTACATAATAGTAGGACTGGGCAATCCCGGCAAGCAATACGAGAATACTCGGCATAATATGGGATTCTTGGCTGTAGATCTTTTGGCGGAAAAATATAATATCGAAGTAAATAAACTGAAATTTAAGGCTTTGGTCGGCGAAGGCAGAATCGCCGGCCAAAAGGTCTTATTGGTTAAACCTCAGACTTACATGAACCTCAGTGGTGAATCGGTAAGACAGGCGATCGATTACTATAAGATTGATCCGGAAGAGCTGATAGTTATATACGATGATATTGATATTCCAACAGGAACCTTTAGAATCAGAAAGAAAGGCAGCCCCGGAACTCATAACGGTATGCGAAATATTTTTCAGCATATACAGACCAATGACTTTCCAAGAATAAGAGTGGGAATCGGCTCAGGCAAGAAAGAAGATCTTATTAACTATGTGACTGGCGGAATAAGGAAGGACGAGAAGTCTTTGCTTGATGAAGCCTTAATTAAGTCTGCTGAAGCAGCAGCCTGCATTATTGAAAAAGGTATAGACAAAGCCATGAATGAATATAATGTAAGGCCAAAGAAAGAAAAGAAAGAAAAAACTGCAATAGGGGAAGAGACTAAGGATGATTAATATTTCTGGTGTTTCTGAGGCGCGTGTTGCCCCTTGTGCAGCTCATATGTCTAAAGAAAAGAGTCAAAGCATAATCATTGTACCTACTTATGTAAGAGCACAGAGATTAGCCGGTGACCTTTCTTTTTTTGTAAAGGATAAAGACATTCTGGTGCTGCCCGAAGAGGAACAGGTTTTTCTCAGATATGAAGCAAAGAATCATGATCGATTAATTGAAAGAATGAAGGTATTGAAGGCGCTAAGGACCGGACAACCGGTAATTGTAGTAGCGCCTGTTTCTGCTACAATTAAAAAAATCAGCCCTCACAAAGCTTTTGAAGAAAAGGTCATAAAGCTTAAGCTGGGCGACATAGCTGACTTAGAAAAATTAAAGGCAGACCTGGTTGCCATGGGTTATGAGTTTTCTGTAACTGTAGAAAGCCATGGACAGTTCAGCGTGAGAGGTGGAATTGTAGACATTTTTACACCTGATAATGATAACCCCTATAGAATAGAGCTTTTTGGAGATGAAGTTGACTCCATAAGGACCTTTAATAAGGATACACAACGTTCAATTGAGAATCTTAAATATGTTGAGATTTATCCTGCAGAACAGCTTACCATAGAATCAGAGGCATTTGAAAGGGCCGGCAGGGCCATTGCCAAGGAGTACGAAAAGCAGTCTAAAAAGCTGGAAGTATCAAGCCCTGAAGCTTCCGGAAAGCTCATTGAGCTTAAAAACAGTATTTGTGAATATATTGAAAATGTTTCAAATTTGCAGTTATTGGAGAATTATATACATTACTTCTACGATGATACAGAGTTCATATGGAACTACATGGATGACGGCAGGGTGATGCTGGATGACCCTGAAAGAATATTTGAGATACTAGAGATTAGAGAAAACGAATTAAAGGAAGATTTTAAAGTCCTGCTTGAACGAGGGGAAGCTGTACCAAAGGATTCAGCGTTGATAACAGGCACAGCAAACCTTAAGGAAGTTCTTGAAAAACGTGACACAGTGATTTTTACTCCTTTTCCGAAGCGTGTCAAGGGGATAGATTCCTTCGATGAAATTCACAACATTAACAGCAGGCAGATGATTAGCTTCAGCGGTAATCTTACACTGCTTGAAAATGAGATAAAATCCTATCTTAAGCGCAACTATAAAATCAGTATCGTTTCAAATTCCGATGCCAGACTTGATAATCTAAGAGAAATGCTATCGAGAATAGATAATTACGATAGAATTTCCTTTGAGAAGGGAACATTAAGCAACGGGATGGATTTCCCTGAGGAAAAGCATTGTTGGATAAGTGAAAACGATATTTTCAAGTACAGCAAAAAGCATAAGCGCCGCAAAGCCTTTAAGGACAAGGGCCAGAAGATTCATTCCTTCTCCGAAATGAAAACAGGGGACTATGTAGTTCATATTAATCACGGAATAGGAAAGTTTATTGGAATTGAGCAGCTAAAGGTACAAGGTGAAAAAAAGGATTACATTAAAATTAAATATGCGGGAAACGATATGCTTTATGTACCTGTTGAACAGATGGATCTGGTTCAGAAGTATATCGGAAACGACCAGGCAGCTCCAAAGATAAATAAGCTGTCTGGGGGAGAATGGAAAGCAACCAAGGCAAAAGCAAAGGCAGCTGTAGCTGTATTTGCAAAGGACCTCATAGACCTTTATGCAAAAAGAAAGATGGAGAAGGGGTATTCCTTCAGCAAAGATACAGTATGGCAGAAGGACTTTGAAGATAGTTTCCCTTACGAGGAAACAGATGATCAGCTCAGGGCAACGGAAGAAATAAAGGCAGATATGGAAAAGCCTTTCCCTATGGACAGACTTTTGTGCGGCGATGTTGGCTTTGGCAAGACTGAAGTTGCTGCCAGAGCACTGTTCAAATGTGTTTCGGATGGCAAACAGGCAGCAGTCCTTGTACCCACCACCATTCTGGCAAATCAGCACTTCTACACCTTAAAAGAAAGATTCGAGAAATTTCCCTTTACTGTTGAAGTCCTTTCCAGATTTAAGACTCCCACACAGCAAAAGACAATTATTTCTAAGCTTAAAAGCGGAGAAATCGACTTAATCATCGGAACTCACAGGCTGCTTTCAAAAGAAATTGAGTACAAGGATCTAGGTCTGCTTGTGGTTGACGAGGAACAGCGATTCGGCGTTGAGCACAAAGAAATGATCAAGCAGCTTAAGAAAAACATAGATGTTCTCACCTTATCTGCGACGCCTATACCTAGAACCTTAAATATGTCTCTTACAGGCATTAAGGATATGTCATTAATCGAGGAGCCACCTGAAGAAAGATATCCTGTTCAGACATATGTAATGGAACAGGATGACAGGGTAATCAGAGATATTATTGAGAGGGAACTTTCGAGAGGCGGTCAGGTATATGTAGTTTACAACAGAGTCAAAGGTATTTATCAGCTGGCAGAAAGGATTGAAAACCTTGTGCCTGAGGCAAGAATTGTAGTTGGCCACGGTCAGATGAATGAGCATGCCCTTGAAGATGCCATGATGAGCTTTATCAACGGAGAAAACAACGTACTTATTGCAACGACAATCATAGAATCAGGTATCGACATTCCAAATGCCAATACCATGATAATTGTTGATTCAGACAGATATGGTCTATCACAGCTATACCAGCTTCGCGGACGCGTTGGACGAGCAAACAGGCAGGCCTATGCATATATGATGTATCAGAAAGATAAGGTTTTAACTGAGACTGCAGAGAAAAGACTTAAGGCAATCCGTGAATTCACAGAGTTCGGTTCAGGCTTTAAGGTTGCAATGCGCGATTTAGAAATAAGAGGCGCAGGCAATATGCTGGGAAACGAGCAGAGCGGACATCTTGTTAATGTGGGATATGAACTTTACTGCAAGATGGTCGATGATGCAGTGAGGGCATTAGAAGGCGAAATAGTAAACGATGAAAGCAGAGAAGAGGCGACAGTTGAGCTGAAGGCTTCTGCATATATCCCTGAAAGATACATTTCTGATGAGGCTACAAAGCTGCAGATGTACAAGAAGATTGCATCAATAAGAACTACAGATGATGAGGATGAAATTCTTGATGAACTTTTGGACCGCTTCGGAGATGTGCCTGCACCTTGTATTAATTTAATAAAGATTTCCCATATAAGATATCTGGCAGATCTTCTTGCAATAACAGAGTTAAAGCAAGTGGGCAATAAAGTTGTCCTCAACTTTTCCTCTGAAAATCCACTGAGCGGTTTTGCTCTGTTAAATGCAACTGAAAGGTTTGGACAGAAGTTATTCATTCACGGAGGCAAGCAGCCGTTTTTAAGATTATCAATTAATGAAAAGAAGAATCTTGATGAAACCCTTGAACTTCTGCAGGTGCTGGCAGAGAACAGAAAACGCTAAAAAAAGCCAAAAGTTGAAAAAATACTACTAAAAGTTTATTTTTTAGTACACTCTATTTTGACATTTTTCGACATACCACCTTTGGTACAATGTATTCAAAGAACATAAAAATACAATTTTTGAAGAAAGGATTATATTAAAAGGTGGTATATTGATGAAAACTTTAGACAAGGTAAGAGGATGTTTGGTAGGAGGCGCTGCAGGAGATGCTCTTGGTTATGCTGTAGAATTCTTGGACAATGATTCTATTATAGAAACTTATGGCAAGGATGGCATTACAGAGTACGATCTAACAGGGGGCATTGCAAGAATTTCAGACGATACTCAGATGTCATTATTTACCGCAAACGGACTATTATACGGTACAACTCAAGGTCTAACCTCCAGTGTTATGAAATCATACACTTCATATATTGCTGATGCGTATAAGGATTGGCTTAAGACGCAGGATGAAATGTTTCCCCTAACGGACGGCAGTTATTCTTCATGGATATGCAATATTCCTCAGATGTACAGCAGAAGATCTCCCGGAGCCATATGTATAGATACACTTTCAGATGGCAGAGATGGAAGCATGCTCATGCCTGTAAATCAGAGCAAAGGATGCGATGGAGTAATGAGAGTTGCTCCTATTGGCGCTTATTTTTGTGATAAACATTATACGAGAGATCAAATAGATATGTTTGGAGCAGAAGCGGCAGCTATTACTCAAGGTCATCCCCTTGGGTATATTCCTGCAGCTGCACTGGTACATATAGTCAATATGCTTATTTATGAAGAAAATATAAGTATTCTGGAGGCTGTGCTTGATGCTAAATCGACAATTAAAAGAATATTTAAGGAATCACAGCATATTGCATTGATGAATTCTTTAATTGATAGGGCCATTGCCTTATCAAAGGAAAAAATTGATGATCGTCAAGCCATAGCTCAGTTGGGAATGGGATGGGTTGCAGAGGAAACTCTCGCAATTGCAGTATATTGTTCTTTGAAATATCATGATGATTTTGACAAGGCGCTGATTGCTGCTGTAAACCATGATGGAGATAGTGATTCAACAGGCGCACTTACAGGAAACATCCTTGGAGCATATTTGGGGATGAACTCTATTCCTGACAAATATTTGGACAAGCTAGAACTGAAGAATGTAATAATTGAAATTGCCGATGACTTGTTTTATGATTGCAGCCACGAGGACGGACTTGCATTAAAAAGCAAAATGTGGATTCAGAAATACATCAATGCAGATTATTTACCGCAGAGAAGAATTTCCAGACCATTAAAATCAAGCAAAAGCAAAAGAATACCAAAAACTGTAAAAAAGATATTCCATAATTCTCTTTTATGTGGTATAATTTGTTAAATCTAAAAGTGTTTATAGAGGACCTGTGCATCGTTGCAAGGTCCTTTTTCTTTTAGATGAAGACTCTTAATAATAAGGGTCTTTTTTTTATTTAGAAAAGGAGACGTATTATGAAAAAGGAAGAATTTTTTGAATCTGTAAAAGAGGAAGTTGAGAAGCTTTTACCGGAAGAAATATTAGGAGAAGGTGAAATAAAAATACTGAAGACTGTTAAGACTAACGATTTGGTTTTACATGGGCTGACTGTAGAGAGAAAGACAGGTCTTCCATCACCTGTATATTATATGGATGGTTTCTTCAATCTTTATGAGTCCGGCAGAACTATACCTGAAATAGCTGAAATCTTTAAGGATGGCTTTGTAGAGGCATGGCAAAGTATACCAAGTACAGAGTTCCTTTATAATCTGGAGTATGATTATATAAAGGAAAAAATCACATTTAATATTGTGGATATGGACTTGAATCGTGAACGTTTGGCATCACTGGTATATAGACCTATGGACAATGGGCTTGCATATGTATATTACATAGAGATGAACAGCGAAATGAAATCTCCAATTACAAAAGCCTTGGCAAAGGAACAGTCATATGACCTTGAAACACTTCACAATGACGCGGTTAACAATACAATGAGGCTATATCCGCCATGTTTAATAGATATGGCTGAAATAATAAACGAAGTAGAAGGGAGATTGTATTCTGAAGAAAAAAATCTTCTTAAAGAAGGCAATTATTCAAGAAATGAATATGTTATGTACCTGCTCATATGCAAGGGAGGAACGGCAGGTCCGTGTGCTTTGTTTTATCCAGGGGTTATTGAGAGACTTGATGAGTTCTTTGGTTTTGATTTTTATATTTTACCAAGTTCAATGCATGAAGTAATTCTGATTTCTGCGAAACATTATTTTAGTGAAGATTATTTAAAAGAAATGGTAAAAGAAATCAATGACGAATTCGTTAATGCCAGTGAAATTCTTTCGTACAAGATATTTAAGTACTCGTATTATGAAAAGAATATACTAAGCTTATGCTGAGGACAATGACTGGCGATTTGCTTGATTTTTATCCAAAAAAAGAGTGAAGGCTATAATGCTTTCACTCTATCTTCAAAATTTCAACTAGCTTTCCATTTGCCTTCCGAGAAAGGTAGCTCCAACTTCTGCAACTTTTAATTCTGTATCACCTAATGCATGTCCTGCCTTTGGAAGCACCGTTATTGAGCCGATAGGATCGCCATGGGAAACAATTGGTATGATGATTTTATTATCGTTGAGAACTCTATTTTTGCTTTGTATGATTTTGTCAAGTTCAGGGTCGATGTGCTTGTCAGTGTATTCTTTTTTACCTGAGCCTGATGCGGCAATAATTTGATCTGTATCGGAAACAATAATTGTACCGCCTAGAATTTTTGAAACAGTTTCTGCATATTCACCTGCAAACTGGCTCATATCGCTTATAGGAGAATATTTTTTTAAGATAATTTCACCTGAGGTGCTGGTGTAAATTTCCAGTGGGTCGCCCTCGCGTATTCTTAAGACTCTTCTGATTTCTTTAGGCACAACAACGCGGCCAAGATCATCAATCCTTCTCACAATGCCTGTTGCTTTCATATACACAAATCTCCTTTTATTTCGGGTTGTGTTGTTAGTATCTGTAAAACAAGGATATTTATACTTGGATTTATAATAAAATCCTCTGATTATTTTACCGGAAACATTATTTGGGTCTCACACTATGCGTAGATATTTTTTTGTGTTATAATAAACTGTTAAAATATGATTTAAAGGGAGATCGAAACATGTTATTTAAGAATATAACTATATTGGATGATAATTTAGAAATAAAAAATGATATGTATGTGCTTACAGAAGGCGACATCATCAAATATATCGGGGAAAAAAGACCGGAGGGCAATTTTGAAAGGGAATATGATGGCAGGAACAAACTGCTGATGCCCGGCTTTTATAATGGTCATGCTCATTCTCCTATGTCACTGATGAGGGGATATGGTGAGAATCTTGCCCTTCAGGACTGGTTAAATACAAAGATTTTCCCTTTCGAAGATAAGCTTGACGGAAATGCAATTTATTGGGGAACAATGCTATCATATGCCGAGTCTCTCAGATTTGGAATCGTTTCTTCCAGTGATATGTACTATTTCATGGATGAAATGGTTAAAGCAACTGTAGATGCAAAGATAAAAGGAAATATTTCAAGATCTATTGTTCATTTTGATAATAGCGATATATGGTCCATGCCATCAATGCATGAAATGAAACGTTCCTTTGAAGAATATCATAATATTGAAGATGGAAGAATAAAGATGGATATGAGCATACATGCTGAATATACATCAGGACCTGAGGCTGTCCTTGCTGTTACTGAATATGCCAAGGAAAACAATGCACGTATGCAGATACATCTGTCTGAGTCAAAGTCTGAGCATGAAGAGTGTAAACAAAGAAGAAATGGCAAAACACCTTGCCAGTACTTTAATTCCCTTGGATTGTTTGACGTTCCGACAACTGCAGCTCATTGTATTTGGCTTGAGGGTGAAGATTTTGACATTCTTAAGGAGAAAAACGTTACAGTTGCTTCTAACCCTATAAGCAATCTGAAGCTTGCCAGCGGTGTGTGCAATGTTCCTGAACTGCTAAAAAGAGGAATAAATGTTGCTATAGGTACAGACAGCACTTCAAGTAACAACAGCTTGAACTTTATTGAAGAGATGAAGGTTTTTGCAACTTGTTCCAAGATGTATTACTGTGATCCCAAAGCAGTTTCACCTACAGAGACAATCTATGCAGCTACAAGGGCAGGTGCACTCAGCCAGGGCAGAGATGATTGTGGCATAATGAAAGAAGGAGCAAAGGCGGACCTGATTGTACTTGATGTTTCAGGACCTCATATGCATCCTGTACATGATTTGAAGAATAATATCGTTTATTCAGCATCAGGAAGTGACGTTGTACTTACAATGGTAGATGGAAAAGTTCTATATGAGGATGGAGACTTCCTGACAATAGATCTGGAAAGAACAATTTTTGAAGCTGAAAAGGCCACAAAGAATATTTTAGCTCAATTGTAAAGAGTGCTAGGATTGGTTAAAGAAAGGATAATTATCAGGTGTCAAACAATAAGATATTAAAAGGTACTGCAGTACTTGGTATTGCGGGAGTAATTGTAAAAGTATTAGGGGCACTGTTTAAGGTTCCGTTGACTGCACTGATAGGTACGGAGGGACTTGCATATTACGGGTACGCATATCCGCTTTATTCCCTTTTTCTTGTAATTGCTACAGCAGGCATTCCTGTTGCCATTTCAAGACTGGTATCAGAAAGAGTCGCAATAAATGATTATATTGGGGCACAAAGAGTATTTAATACCTCCAGATGGCTGCTGCTTTTTATCGGAGTAGGCTCTTTTGTATTATGTTACTTTGGTGCGGGCTTTATGGCTGAGCATGTTTATAAAGATCCCGGTGCTCTTGCACCGATCAAAGCCATTGCACCGGCTCTCATTTTTGTTCCCATTATGTCCTCATACAGAGGTTACTTCCAGGGAAGACAGAACATGAATCCTACAGCTATTTCCCAGTTCTTTGAACAGATTGTGAGAGTGGCAGTAGGGTTGGTATTTGCATATATACTGCTTGACAAAGGACTTGATGTAGCAGCAGCAGGTGCAACCTTTGGTGCCAGCATGGGTGCCGTAGGGGGCCTCCTCATTATTATGGTCATTTATCAGTTCAATAAGAAGGCAATCAATTTTCATGTGGCTCACAGCTCGAAGAACGGCAGACATGAATCAAGTGCTGCAATAGTAAAAAAAATACTGCTTATTGCAATTCCTATTACCATTGGGGCGTCAATACTTCCTATAATTAATTTTGCAGATAGCGCCATAGTAACGAGAAGACTTCTGGATGGAGGGTTCACTGCTGCGGAAGCAAGAGAACTTTGGGGACAGCTGAGCGGCTATTGCTATACGATGATTGGATTACCTCAGGTTATCACACAGGGAATATCCGTGGCGATGGTTCCGGCTGTTGCAGCTGCTTATAAACTTAATAACCAAAAGGAACTAAAAGATAACATCAGCATGGGCATGAGAATCAGTATGATTATCGGTATGCCATGTGCAATGGGTATGATGGCTCTGGCAGCTCCTATTCTGACTTTTATTTTTGCCTCTGAGCAGGAAAGTGCATTAAACGCGGCGCCTACCCTTCAGATAATGTGCCTGACCGTGGTTCTTATGTCTTTAGTACAGACAACAAATGGCATTTTGCAGGGCATAGACAGACAGTCTCTGCCTGTAAAGAACCTTGCAATAGGTGCAGTAGGAAAAGTTGTGTTCACATATATATTAGTTGCTATTCCTTTCCTTAACATTAAGGGTGCGGCAATCGGATCTGTAATAGTATATTTAACTGCTTTCATTCTTAATATGAAGGATCTTAGCAGATATACTCATGTAAAGCTTGATTATAGACTGGTATTCATTAAGCCAATCGTTTCTGCAGTTGCAATGGGAGTGTGTGCCTTTGCATCATATAAGCTTTTATTTATGCTTCTTCACAGAAACAGCATTGCTATGCTTGTCTCTGTAATGGTAGGCGTGGTTGTATACGCAGTCCTTGTTTTAGCAACAAAGACTATTACCAAGGAAGAAATAGGAATGCTACCAAAGGGCGATAAACTAGTTAAGATTTTAGATAAATTCATATAATAAAAATAAGGAAAAGGCTATGAAAAAGGAATATGAGCATTTGTTAAAAAGTGCAGATGATTCAGAAAAGGCAATTACACGATTAAAAGAAATTGTAAGCATATTGAGAGTTCAATGCCCATGGGACAGAGAGCAGAATCATGAAACATTAAGGCGCTGTATGCTGGAAGAGGCATATGAAGTCGTAGATGCAATCAACGAAAAAGACATGGATAATCTTGAAGAAGAACTGGGCGATGTAATATTACAGGTTGTGTTTCATTCCAATCTCGCAGAGGAAAAAAACAGCTTTGATTTAACCTCTGTAATCAACAAGGAATGTGAAAAAATGATTAGAAGGCATCCTCATGTTTTTTTAGAGAAAAACCTAAATAATGGAATAAATTCTATTGACAAAGTACTTGAAAAATGGGACAATATCAAGGCGACAGAAAAGCAGGGAACTACTCAGACAAGTAGAATGGACAGCGTTCCAAAGGCACTTCCTGCTTTAACGAGAGCTGCCAAAGTCCAAAAAAAGGCCGCAGATGTGGGCTTTGACTGGGACAATATTACAGGAGCGTTAGATAAGGTTAGAGAGGAGACTTCTGAGCTTATTGAAGCAACCGGCGGCGAGGATATCAATAAGGGACATATTGAAGAAGAACTAGGCGACTTGCTGTTTTCAGTAGTCAATGTTGCCAGATTCTTAAAAATTGATCCCGAAGAGGCCCTTCAGTCTGCAACGAGGAAGTTTATAAAGAGATTTTCTTATGTGGAAGAGGAAAGTTTGGCTTGCGGCAAACAACTTGAAAACATGAGTCTTGAAGAGATGGACATATTGTGGAATGAGGCCAAGAATATAGAGAATAACAAGAACCAATGTCATGATTAAAGGGAGGAATTTTAGATGAACAAGGCAGAATTAGTGGCTGCAGTAGCAGAAAAGACTAACTTTACAAAGAAAGACGCTGAATTAGCAATAAATGCATTAGTAGCAAGCATTGAAGAAGCTTTAGTAAAGGGAGATAAGGTACAGTTAATCGGATTCGGTACTTTTGAAACTAGAGAAAGAAAAGCTAGACAGGGAAGAAATCCAAGAAAGCCTGAAGAAGTTATTGAAATTGAAGCTTCAAAAGCACCTGTTTTCAAAGCAGGTAAGGCTTTAAAGGATGCTGTAAACAAATAGTTTGCCAGCCGTAATCGAGCCAGATGAGAATAGATAAGTTTTTGAAAAATTCGAGGCTCATAAAGCGTCGCAGTGTTGCAAAAGATGCCTGTGATCAGGGAAGGGTGTATGTAAACGACAAGGTTGCAAAAGCCGGAACTGATGTAAAGGTTGGCGATACTGTAAGAGTTGAATTCGGTAATAGCTCAATCTCTTTAAGAGTCTTGAAACTTAGCGAATCATGCAAAAAAGAAGACGCTCAGACAATGTATGAAATGATATAAGCATATGACCACAACGGGTAAACTCTGTTGTGGTTTTGTTTTTGTACACGAAAGATTATTGACTTTTTTGTTTAGCTAACATATAATTTTAAACTGTACATTGTGAAAGATTATTAAATGGAGTAAAGTAAAATGCAGGACTTAAAGGATATTAGACTTAAGATAACAGAGGTAGACAATAAGATGGCAGAGCTGTTCAGGGAGAGAATGGAGCTCGTTGCCAAGGTTGCTGAATATAAAAAAATATGTGGTCTTCCGATTCTTGATAGAGAACGGGAAGAACAGGTTTTGATAAACGGAGCAGCAAGAATTGATGATGTGGATTTGAAGTCATACTATGTAAGTTTCTTAAAGGGTACTATGGAACTTTCAAGAAGATATCAGAGCAGCATTATGGAAGGACTTAAGGTTGCCTATTGCGGCACAAGAGGTGCATTTGCTCATATTGCGGCAAGCAAAATTTTCCCTTCGGCAATTAAGGTTGCATATACGAGCTTCAAAAAGGCATATGATGCTGTAGAAAGTGGTGAATGTGATTGTGCAGTTCTACCCATTGAGAACAGCTTTGCAGGCGACGTGGGACAAGTAAATGATTTGATGTTTTCCGGGAGCCTGTTTGTTAACGGAATGTATGATTTACCTGTGACGCATGATCTTCTTGGTGTTGAGGGGGCAACTATAAAAGACATCAAGACTGTCGTAAGCCATCCTCAGGCATTATCTCAGTGTTCTGTATTTATTAAGGGAAACGAACTAAAGGAAATTGAGTATTCCAACACAGCGCTTGCAGCTGAATATGTCAAAACTCAAAATGACAAAAGCGTTGCTGCTGTGGCAAGTGAGGAATCTGCAAAGCTTTTCGGACTTGAGGTCGTTGCAAGAAGTATAAATGACGACAGATCAAATACAACAAGGTTTGCAGTTTTTTCGAGATCTGACAACAGAGCGCTGGAAGGTAGTTCGAACCAGTACTTCTCGCTGCTATTTACTGCAAGAAATGAAGCGGGTTCGCTGGCACATGCTTTGACAATAATAGGTAATCACGGTTTTAATATGAGAACTCTTCGTTCAAGACCGATGAAAGATCTTCTGTGGCAGTATTACTTCTACATTGAAGCAGAAGGTGATATATATGGAGAAGATGGAAGACAGTGTCTTGAGGAATTGAAAGAATGCTGTGACAGAATAAAAGTAGTTGGTTCATACAGCAACCTTCACAGCCAGGATATAGGCTAATTATCCGGGAGGAAAAGATGAAAATACCAGTCAGTTTAGGAAAAGACAGCTATGAAATAACCCTCGAGAGAGGTGCTTTAGATAAAATAGAAACAATTCTTGATTTGGAAAGAAAAGTTCTGGTGGTGTCAGACAATCAGGTGCCGCTTTTGTATGCAGAAAAAATCTGCAAAGCTTCAAAAAAGGCTGTTCTGGCTAGAAGTCCTTCAGGAGAAGCTTCAAAGAACTTAGATAATTTTTCTTACCTCTGCAAGGTAATGCTGGATAACGGTTTTACAAGAAAAGACTGTGTTGTTGCAGTAGGTGGAGGAGTTGTAGGTGATCTTGCCGGATTTGCAGCGGCATGCTTTATGAGAGGCATAGATTTTTATAACATTCCTACAACCCTGCTTTCACAGGTTGACTCGTCTGTCGGCGGCAAAACTGCTGTTGATTTTTGTGGAATAAAGAACATAATAGGTGCTTTTTACCAGCCAAAGGCAGTGGTAATAGATCCGGATGTTTTAAAAACTCTCGATAAAAGGCAGTTTGCCTGTGGCTGTGCAGAAATTATTAAAATGGCAGCAACTTTCGACAAAGACCTGTTTGAACTTATTGAAATTTTCGGCATAGAACAGAACCTTGAAAGCATTATCGCCAGCGCATTGAAAATTAAAGCGAGAGTAGTCGAGCTAGATGAGAAAGAACAAGGGCTGAGAAAGGTGCTTAACTTTGGTCATACCCTAGGACATGGAATTGAAAGTTCCACTAACCTTTTACATGGAGAATGCGTAGCATTGGGTATGCTTACCATGACGGAGGGACCCGTAAGGGAGAGACTAAAAGCTCTTTTGGAAAAGGAAAATCTTCCGGTTACTTGTAATGCTGATCCTAGAGAAGTTGTTGATGCTGCTATGCATGATAAAAAATCAGAAGGAGATGAAGTTGTTACCGTAAGGGTAAGACAAATTGGCATATACGAATTCGAGAAGTCAACTAAAGAAGAGCTTTTATCAGATTATGAGGAGGCTTTCAAATGAAGAATACTTTTGGAAATGCAATAACAGTAACTCTGTTTGGCGAAAGCCATGGTCCTGCTATCGGAGCTGTGATAGATGGAATAGCTCCGGGCATTGAAATTGATAAAGCATATATCGATAATAGAATGAATCAAAGGCGTGCCTATGGAAAAATTTCCACACCTAGACATGAAGCTGATGAAGTTGAGTTCTTAAGTGGAGTTTTTAATGGTTATACTACAGGAACGCCACTTTGCCTTTTAATAAGGAACATGAACACAAAGAGCAAGGATTACGACAATCTTTCAAGAGTGGCTAGACCTTCCCATGCAGATCTGACAGCTTATTATAAATATAATGGTTTCGAAGATTTTAGGGGAGGCGGACATTTTTCCGGAAGAATAACAGCTGCTCTAGTTGCGGCAGGTGCTATAGTAATGAAAGCACTTGAAGAAAAACAGATATACATCGGAACTCATATTAAAAACTGCCATGGAGTGTATGACAGAGAGTTTGATGATTACTTCAATGATATTAATATGCTGTCTGAGGCTCAGTTCCCTGTTTTGGACGAGAAATGCTCAGAAAAAATCAAGCTTGAAATGGAAAAAGCGGCAGCAGATGGTGACAGCGTGGGCGGAGTATTGGAAACTGCTGTAATCGGTATTCCTAAGGGAGTTGGTGAACCTTGGTTTGATACTGTAGAGAGCATGCTTTCCCATGGGATTTTTTCTGTCCCTGCAGTAAAAGGAATTGAATTTGGAGCTGGTTTTGATTTTTCATCCATGAGGGGTTCAGCGGCCAATGACCCATTAAGATACGAAGGCGATAGGATTGTAACAAAGACTAATAACAACGGTGGAATCAACGGTGGAATAACCAATGGTATGCCAATAGTCTTCCGTTCGGCAATTAAACCTACTCCTTCCATTTTTAAAGAACAGGAAACGGTGGATTTTAAAAAGAAGGAAGATACAATATTGAATCTTAAAGGTCGACACGACCCGGCAATAATTCACAGAGCAAGAGCTGTTATAGACGCGGTAACAGCACTGGTTATTGCTGATTTACTTACTGTAAAATTTGGAACTGATTATCTTGCAAAATAAATGACAACATGGAGAAAAAAATGACTGAATATGGACTGATTGGCGAAAAACTTGGACATAGTTTTTCCAAGGAAATACATGAAAAGGTTGCAGATTATACATACAATCTTATAGAACTTAATCATGAGGAATTTCATGATTTTATGTGCAACGGCAGTTTTAAGGGGGTAAATGTAACAATTCCTTATAAAAGGCAGGTTATCAAGTATCTGGACAGAATGAGTCATGTTGCTTCAGACATAGGTGCAGTTAATTGCGTAAAAAACATTGATGGTAAGCTATTTGGCCACAATACGGACTTTGACGGATTGGAGGCTTTGATTGAGCATGCCGGGATAGATGTTAGCGGTAAAAAAGCGCTCATTTTAGGTACAGGAGGAACTTCTGAAACAGCTATGGCTGTGTTGAGAAATATGGGTGCTTCTAATATTATCCGTGTAAGCCGAACAGGAAAAGATAAGTGTGTTTCATATGAAGACGCGATTCTATTACATGATGATGCCAGAATTATAGTTAATACTACCCCTTGCGGCATGTATCCAAATGTTGATACGCAGGCAGTTGACCTGAATTCTTTCCCTTTGGTAGAAGGTGTTATTGATGTAGTATATAATCCGCTGAGAACAAAGCTTGTTTCACAGGCCTTGGAAAAGAGAATAAAGGCAGAAGGCGGACTGTATATGCTGGTGGCTCAGGCAGTTAAGGCTTCGGAATTTTTTCTTTCCACAAGATTTGACGATGATGTGACAGAAAAGATATTCAAAGGGATTCTTGCCCAAAAGACCAACATCGTTTTAACAGGAATGCCTGCAAGCGGCAAGAGCACTATTGGTAAGATTCTGGCAAAAGAGACAGGAAGAGAGCTTCTTGATACAGATGCTTTAATTGTAAAAAAGGCAGAAATGCCTATAACTGAAATATTCAAAAAATACGGAGAAGAACATTTCAGAAATCTGGAATCAGAAATCATTAAGGAAGTATCTCAAAAAAGCGGCGTAATAATCGCAACAGGTGGAGGGGCTGTCCTGAGAAAAGAAAATATTGATGCACTTAAGCAGAACGGCAAGATATTCTTCAGAAACAGAGCCGTTGAAAAACTTGTACCTACAGGGGACAGACCTACAGCCTCAACAAAGGAACAGATTATGAAAAGATATGAAGAACGATATCCAATCTATATGAAAACCTGTGATTATGTGGTTCGTGAACAGGACTCATTGGAAAAGGCTGCTGCAGAGATATTGGAGGCACTATAGATGAAGATTTTGGTAATAAACGGTCCTAATTTAAATATGCTTGGAATTAGGGAGCCGGATAAATATGGAAAAGAAAGCTACAATGATTTGCTTGATAGAATCAGCAGTCATTGCAAAAATAATAACATAGAAGTTGAATTCTTTCAGTCAAATCACGAAGGAGATTTGGTTGACAGGATTCAGAAGGCTTATTGGGATAAGGTGGATGGAATTGTCATTAATCCGGGAGCATATACACATACCAGCATAGCACTTCTCGATGCTGTAAAAAGTGTAGGAATTCCTACGGCTGAGGTCCACATTTCAAAGGTGAAAGAAAGAGAAGATTTTAGACAAATCAGTTACATAAGAGCAGCCTGCTGTTTTACCGTTATGGGACATGGAACTGATGGTTATTTGGAAGCTATTGACTATTTGTGGGCGGAGTATAAGGATAAAAAATGAAAGTCAGCATAAAAAAAGGAATTGCAAAGGGATGTGTGGATGCACCACCATCAAAAAGTATGGCACATAGAATGTTGATTTGCGCCGGACTATCCGGTGGGGAATGTGTAGTACATGGCATTGCCCAGTCAAAAGATATTCTGGCAACCATGGACTGCCTTAAAGCAATAGGTGTGAAGTGCAAATACGATGGCAGCTCTGTATTTGTAAAGGGAATAGATGTAAAGACTGCGATTGCTGAGGACAAGCTGCAGTGCAGAGAGAGTGGAAGCACCTTGAGATTTTTTATTCCTATTTGTCTGGCATCAGGGCAGACCTTTGAGTTAATCGGTGCCCAGAGACTCCTGGAAAGACCTTTAGGCGTGTATAGTGATTTGTGCAAGGAAAAGGAACTTTGTTTTTCTCAGGATGCAGAGGGTGTAACTGTGAAGGGACCATTAAAACCGGGTAGTTTTTCTGTACCGGGAAATGTGTCCAGCCAGTTTATTAGCGGTCTTTTATTTGTCTTACCACTGCTTGATGGAGACAGCACTATAGAAATCACATTACCTATTGAGAGTAAATCGTACATAGATATGACAATGCTTGCTATGAAACAGTTTGGAGTTATCGCTTCATGGCAGGACGGAAAAACCATTTATTTAAAAGGTAATCAGCGATATTGCCCTTGTGAAGTTTCAGTTGAAGGGGATTATTCCAATAGCGCATTTTTGGATTCATTTAACCTGATTGGCGGTCAGGTTCAGGTTGGAAACCTCTCTAGAGAAAGCATACAGGGTGATAAGGTTTATGCCGAAATGTTCAAAAAACTGGCATCAGGGTGCCCGGTTCTGGATATTTCTGATTGTCCTGACCTTGGACCTGTTTTGTTTGCAATGGCTGGTGCAATGCATGGAGCCACATTTAAAGGTACAAAAAGGTTAAAAATAAAAGAAAGCGACAGAGGCGAAACTATGGCTGCAGAGCTTAAAAAGTTCGGAATTAATACTGAGCTTTATGACAATGAAATAATTGTTGAGTCTGCAGAATTAAAAAAACCGGAGGAAGCAATCTTTGGTCATAATGATCATCGTATTGTAATGGCAAATGCAGTTCTGCTGACTTTAACAGGTGGAATAATTGAAGGAGCAGAAGCAGTTACAAAGAGTTTTCCGGACTTCTTTGAAAAACTCTCGTCTCTTGGAATTGAGGTAGCGAAAATTGAAGATTAATAAAGATACAAATATTTTGATTGTTGGACTTGGGCTTATCGGAGGAAGCTATGCAAAAGGTTTAACAAAAGGTGGATATAAGGTTAATGCGATAGATACAAACAAAGATACTATCGACTTTGCTCTTCAAAACAATATTGTTGAGAAGGCATCGACTGAAGCTGATGATGAAATGATTAGAAGTGCAGATGTAGTAATATTTGCATTATATCCACATATTTTTAAGGAATGGATTAGAGACAATCAATTAAAATTCAGCCCAGGCACTGTAATTACAGATGTAACAGGTGTCAAAGGATGCATAGTTGATGATATTCAGGATATGCTCAGGGATGATTGCGAATTTATTGCAGCCCATCCTATGGCAGGATGTGAGAAGCTGGGGATTCAAAACAGCAATGAAGAAATATTTCATCAGGCAAACTATATCATAGTGCCAACTGAAAGAAATACAGAAGAGGCAATTGAGCTTTGCAGAAGCATAGGAGAGGCATTGAAGTTCAACAGAATCTCCACTCTTTCTCCTTATGACCATGATGAAATGATAGGATTTGTATCTCAACTGACTCACTGCATCGCCATGACACTTATGACATGCAATGACAGCGACAATGTTGAGGATTATACAGGAGACTCCTTTAGGGATTTAACAAGAATTGCAAGAATCGATGAAGTTATGTGGAGTGAGCTTTTCCTGCTAAATAAAGATGCATTGCTTCATCAGATGAAGCTGTTTACAATGGAGTTTTCCAGATTGGAAAGAATGCTGATGGAAGCCGACAAGGCAGGAATCAAAGAAATGATGAGACATTCAACGGCAAGAAGAAAGCTGTTTGACAAAGAAAAGGTGGTGGACTAGTTATGAATATGGAGTTTAAGCGTAAATTACCAATACCAAAAGATATAAAAGAAATGTACCCGATAAGCGATGAGTACGCACAAAAACGTCTAGCAAAAATTAAAGAAATCGAAGACATATTAAACGGATCTTCTGACAGGTTCTTGCTTATTATGGGTCCTTGTTCAGCTGACAATGAGGATGCCGTAATAGATTATTTGACAAGATTAAGAAAAGTCCAGGATGATGTAGAAGATAAGATCTGCATAATTCCGAGAATATATACCAACAAGCCTCGTACAAACGGTCGCGGTTACAAGGGAATGCTTCATCAGCCGGATCCAAGCATGAATGAAGACATGCTTAAGGGCATTATCAAGATAAGAGAAACCTTTATCAGAGCAATGAAGGAAACAGAGTTCTTCTGCTCGGATGAAATGCTTTATCCTGAAAACTACAGATATTTAAGCGATATTCTAGCTTATGTGGCAGTTGGAGCAAGATCTGCAGAAAACCAGTTCCACAGACTTACCGCCAGCGGACTTGACGTGCCTGTTGGAATGAAAAATCCTACAGGTGGAGATTTCTCTATTCTGATGAATTCAATCATTGCAGCGCAGAGCTCACATACATTTATATATAGAAACTGGGAAGTTGTGAGCAAGGGAAATCCATACACACATGCTGTTTTGAGAGGACATATGAATAAGCGCGGTCAGTCAATACCGAATTATCATTATGAGGACCTTCAGCTGGTAAGACAGATGTATGAAGATGCAAACCTTGCAAACCCTGCAGTCATCATCGATACAAACCATGCAAACTCAGGTAAACAGTACCTTCAGCAGATTAGAATAGCCAAGGAAGTTTTGCAGTCAAGACAGTTTGATAAGGATATTGAAAAGATGGTTAAGGGTCTGATGATTGAAAGCTATATTGAAGACGGATGCCAGAGCATAGATGGTACTATTTACGGAAAATCCATTACAGACCCATGCCTTGGATGGGAAAAGAGCCAGAAACTTATATACGATATTGCTGATATGCTTAAATAATGTCAAAAAAGTGATTGACAAAAGAGTTAGCCTGTACTAACATATAAATGTGGTTAGTTTTAACTAACGAAGAGAGGTACAGGAGGTTTAAATGAGCTTAATAAATGCAAAAGCAGGACAAGAATATATTATTGACAATATCAGTACAGAAGATGAAGAAATGAATGCATTTTTGTTTTCTTTGGGATGCTATAGCGGTGAACCTATAGTTGTTGTATCCCGTAGAAAGGGAGGCTGTACTGTTTCCATAAAGGATGCACGATATAACATTGGCGATGAGTTGGCTGAGGCTATAAATGTTGTGAGGGGGAACTGATATGGGGGATTTTGTTGTCGGAGGAATACTCTTAGTTCTTTTAGGTGCAGCGCTCACATATATCTTCAGGGCAAAAAAGAAGGGCGTTAAATGTATAGGATGCCCTGCCGCAGGCAACTGCAAAAGTTGCCATAAAGACCATTAAGATTTTTTATAGGATGTTGTGCCATGACAGTTCTTCTTTTTCTGCCATGATGCTGAGCTGTTTAGATAGATATTTTAGCTCGCCCGCAGAATTTGAGACGTCTTGGGCCGATATATATTCATGGGATTTAGCGATGCAAAGGTCAACTTCTATTATTTCTTCGTTTTCCAGAAAAAACATAGAAGTGGTATGGAATTTCTTCCATTTATCCTTTATTTTGTCAAAGGAATCCATTGCCCCTTTCCAGTCCTCTTTTTCAACAGCGTCAACAGTCTCTGTAGCGATTTCGTGGGAAAGGGCTTTGAAGCTGTCTGAGGCATGATTAAAAAATACGCTCCAGGTAATAATCATTACCAATAGGATTGTGAATGAAATAATCAGATTTCTCATATTATCTGCTCCTTTGTGAAAGGTTTTGCGGCATCATCTATTGTATATATGTGAAGCTTCTTTGATTCATCGCAAAATGCAAGAAACACTTCGGAAAAAGAGTTTATTCCGATTCGTGACAACCTTTTTTCCAGTTTCTTCTGCGTTAAATTGACAAATTCCAGATTTTTAGGATATAAATGTCCATCGGATATGAGGATGGAGGGGAGTACTTCCCCTTCGTTCTTTTTTATTACAGAAAGATTTCCGTTAGATTCAAGAACTGCATAATCAACATCACATATGGAAGGGCAATTCTGAATTCTAAGCTGTTCCATAAGATCTGTAAGCGTAATTCTCTGCTTTGAGAGCTCCTTGTAGTTTAGTTTACCTTTTTCCACAAGAAGGATGGGCTTACCGGAGAAAATCATCTTGACGGTTTCACTCTTGGTGGAAATATAAGAAATCAATATCTGAAAAAATGCCAAAGTGAAAATTGCCATTATACCATTAAGCAATGAAGCACTGGTAGAATCAATGGGAATGGCTGCAAGCTCCGCAATCATAAATACAACGACAAGCTGGAAGGGTGACATCTTTGAAAGCTCTGAATTTCCCATAAGGCGTATGGCAAAAAGCAAAGCGATGTACATTATAAATGTACGCACAGCAACAATAAGCATATTTTTTCCTCCACAATATATTATATAATCATATTGTTTACGGGATAAATGTTTGATATACTCATTTTTATTAAAATAAGGAGAAGTTCTAACAATGCAAAAAGGTGATATACAAAGAGCTTTTTTTTATTTCTTTTTATACAGCCCACTGGGAATTATATGTCCGCTAATAGGGCAGTATCTTAGTTCCATAGGCTTCAGCGGTACTCAGGTAGGAACCATTACCTCTCTTGGAACAGGCGTAGCAATTATCGCAACTCTGGTTTGGGGGAAAATATATGCAAACAGCCATAAGAAACGCATCATTATTTCGGTGCTCTGCATAGGTTCTGCAGCGTTTGGTATTTTTTCAACTACTACAACTGTATTTATTCTTTATGCAGTAATATATAGCCTGTTGTATTTCTTTCAAGGTGCAGTTCATGGATTAGCGGACGCATTCATAATCAGCAAGAGCAAAAATTTTTCAATAATAAGAGCTGTGGGGGCAGGCGGATATGCAATCGCAGTCTTTGTTGCAGGACGATTTGCTGAAGGTTATGGATTAAAAGGAATCTTCTATTTGTATGCCATTACATTTTTAATTTCAGGTGTAATGATTTTAATGGAAAGTGAGCCGGAATTCTATAAAGAAAAAACTGAAAAGATTAATATGTCTGAAGTTTTTAGAAACAAAGCCTTTCTGAAACTTTTAATATGTGCATTTTTCCTTATGGGAACAAACATTGCCAATAGCACATACTATGGATACTTATTTAGAGAAGGCGGAGGAACCGTAGCAGGTATAGGTCTGGCATTTCTTCTAATGGCAGGAAGTGAAGCACCGTTTATGGCGCTTACTCCCGTTCTCTCTAGAAAGTTTGGCGCAGAAAAAATGCTGTTGGCGGCAATGGTTATGACTGTGATTAGATTTGGTTTCTATGCAACAGGTCCGAGCAGCCAGATGCTTCTTGCTACTTTTTTCCTTCAGGGAATGACCAATGGCATAGTTTTAGTAGAAATAGTAAAGGCTTTTGGACGTGTGGTTGAGGAAAGGCTGTCCAGTATGTCTATCTCCATCTACTACGCAGTAGGAAACAGTTTAAGTGTCATATTCTGCAGCATAGTGGGAGGAGTTGTGCTGGATTTTGCAGGACCAAACATGGTATATCTATTCTTTGCGGCATTTAATGCAATATCGGTTGTATTGTATATAGCCATGGGTCTTTATAAAAGTGATAAAAAATTGTAAAACTATGTTGACAAAGACAAAAAAAGGTGGTAATATAACAAAGCTGTCGCTTGAGAAAGACTGAGAAGACAAACTAAAAAAACTTGAAAAAAGTAGAAAAAGGGTGTTGACAAAGGACTTAACAAGTGATAATATAAATAAGCTGTCTGATGACAGCAAAG
>JAQXRN010000207.1 GCA_029218545.1 Bacillota bacterium
TTTTCTTTGTGTTGCTCACACTATCCCTCCTATAATGCACTTGCTTCATTTTTTCTTTTATCCGCAGGCTTTTCTGCATCTTCTGGAATCAACCAAGTTTTTCCTTTCTTCACAACCCCTTCAATCCGTCCTTGCTCACATAACAACGCTATTCTTCTTGCTGATATGCCCCATTTTTCCGACATTTCTAATGTTGTTAAATATTCCATATCGCGCCTCCTTACTCTATTTACCATTATATTCATTTATCTGAATAATTGCAAGCACTTTTAGAAACATTTGTTCTTTATTGGAACGCAAAAACACCCCAGAACAAATAATTCCAGGGTGTTGAATACGCTTTGTATGCTCTCTTTGATAAGAGAAATAATTATCTCTTTGAGAACTGAGAAGCTCTTCTTGCTTTCTTTAAGCCGTATTTCTTTCTTTCTTTCATTCTTGGGTCTCTTGTTAAGAAACCTGCAGCCTTTAAAGGAGCTCTGAAAGCTTCCTTGTCAGCCTGGCAAAGTGCTCTTGAGATACCGTGTCTTAAAGCACCAGCCTGACCTGTGAAACCACCACCGTATACAGTAGCGATTACGTCGAACTTGCCTTCACAACCAGCAACTTCGAAAGGTCTCTTTACTTCTCTCTTAACGATTTCTGTTGGGAAGTAAACGTCTAATTCTTTCTTATTGATAGTGATTTTTCCAGTTCCAGGGATTAATCTAACTCTAGCAACTGAACTTTTTCTTCTTCCTGTTCCTTGATACTGAATCTTTGCCATTGTCTTTTCCCCTTTCCTAGAATTCTAATTTTTCTGGCTTCTGAGCTGCATGTGCATGTTCAGGACCTGCATAAACTTTTAACTTCTTGAACATCTGTCTACCAAGCTTGCCGTCAGGTAACATACCCTTAACTGCATGTCTGATGATTTCTTCTGGTTTCTTAGCCTGTAGCTTTTCGAAAGTAGTTTCTCTTAAGCCACCTGGATAACCAGTGTGTCTCTTGTAGATCTTTTCTTTTCTCTTCTTACCTGTTACTTCAACCTTTTCTGCGTTGATAACGATTACGTAGTCACCACAGTCAACGTGAGGAGTGTAAGTTGGTTTGTTCTTGCCTCTTAATACTGAAGCGATTTCGGAAGCCATTCTTCCTAATGTTTTGCCTTCTGCATCTACAACGTACCATTTACGTTCAACTTCTGCAGGTTTAGCGATGAATGATTTCATGTTTTCTTTTCCTTTCTACCTACTGGGTTTGCATCCTTGCAAACGTTTTCGGCTTTGTCTACTGGGATTTTATTTCTTGCGGTAAATAAAATCTGTTTCGATATACTAAAACTTCTTTCAGTTTTGGGGCTACCGGACGGATTCCCATCCTGCTCCCAGTGCACAAACGTGCTTTTATATTATATAAGCACTTCCTTGGAAAATCAATAGTTTTTTTGTTTTTTTTGAGCCAAATCAAGGAGTTTTTGCCTTTCATTTTCAATTTTTCCGTCTATTACCTCTTCCAGAAGAAATTTTAACATTTCTCCTATCTCCTTGCCGGGCTTAAATCCAATTGAGATTAAGTCGCTGCCGTTTACGCATAAGTCTTTTAGAGAGAAACATTGCTCCTGTTCTATTATTTCCCCGGCAATTTCCACCAGCCTGTCATAATACAACTGCCTGTCGCTGAACTCCCGGCTCTGACCAAGGTTATCAGCGCGCTTAAGGGCTATTAGGTTAAAGAACTGTTCTTCGGAAAGCTTGTTCAATACCCTTTTCACTGCACGCTGGCTGGACTCTATAGGCGCATCATGCTTTTCAACCAGTTCTAGGACTTTCTTCTTGGTATCGTTGTCAAACTTCAATCTGTTCATAACAGAACGTGTAATTTCAGTGCTTATTGCCCCATGACCATAAAAATGCCCAATTCCAGCTTCATCTACGGTAAAGCAGTCAGGTTTACCAATGTCATGAAAAAGTGCTGCCAATCGGACAACAGGCTCCTTGTCAGCCTTTTCGACCACCGTTGCCGTATGCTCAAGGACATCAAAAATGTGATGAGGGTTTCTTTGGTCAAAACCTTTCATCTTTGTTATCTCGGGCACAAACACAGCCAGAATATCCACATCTTCCATCAGAACCTTTTTTACATTCTTTCCGCAAAGAAGCTTAACCAGCTCTTCTCTTATCCGTTCAGCACTTACCTTGCACAGAAGGTCCTTGGTTTCTCTCATGGCTTCATGGGTTTTTTCTTCGATATTAAAGCCTGTAACCGAAGAAAACCTCAATGCACGCATTATTCTAAGTGCGTCCTCATTAAAGCGTGTAATTGGTTCTCCTACGCATCGAATAGCTCTCTTTTCTATGTCCTGCCTGCCACCGAAATAATCAAAAATATCTCCTCTGCAGTCCATGGCTATGGCATTCATGGTAAAATCTCGCCTAGCAACATCTTCTCTTAAACTTTTCGTGAAGCTGACACTGCTTGGATGCCTTCCGTCGATATAGTCAGCATCTACTCTAAAGGTTGTAATCTCTATAGGTTCATAATCCATGAGGACAGTCACAGTACCATGCTTAATCCCCGTTTCTATCACCTTATACCGTTTAAATACCTGCTTTGTTTCTTCAGGCAGGGCTGAGGTTGTAATATCATAATCATGAGGTTCTATTCCCATAATATAATCTCTTACACAACCGCCAACAATATATGCTTCATACCCTGATGCTTCCAGTAGCTTCAGAGCAGTAACTACCTGTTTGGGAAGTCTTATCATGTTAATCCCCCATTTACTTTTGGAATATAATCATATTCTAGCTTATTTTAAGAAGCTAGTCTACTATACAGTCGGGATCGCTGTACATCTTGGAGTTTTCATATTCTTCTCGCGTCATCAAATGTATCTCATAGTCTATTATATCCTGTTTGCTTGAAGAACCGTATGTTATCTCTTCTCCTCTATTCCAGCATTCCATGCATTTTTTATCATATTCTTCTACATCACTTGTAGACAGAACAACCTTACCACTTTTATCTTTTATCCAATATTCTCTGTATTGAGCTCCATACACAGGAACTTTAACCCTTATTTTGGGCATAGCTGTATTATCTGAGTGATTGCCGGAGTTTTCTTCCAGCTGTTCTTCTTTAGTCTGTTCAAGATTTCTCTGATCCTCCTGTGGATTCTCAGCTGCATCTTTGCCGACACATCCGAAACAAGTGAATACGACTGCCATTATTAAGAGTATGGCGCTTGGTTTTTTCATATATTCCTCCTCTATTCCAACAAAAAAGGGCTTTACAAACCCAAAGCCCGGAGGAAATAATAAATGTATATTTTTTCCATATACGTATTTTACTCTCTATACTTCGAAAATTCAATAGTTTTACTTAAAGTGTTTTTATTGATTTTGCTATAAAACACCTATATAATGAAAACGTCGTCTTAAGACACGAAATAATCATACGGAGAAATCAATGAAATCATATATAAAAGTAATTCTATCTATGCTTATCTGGGGAACACTGCCTATATTTGTGGCAGGCATACCTTGTTCCAGCCCCGAAATCGTAATGTGGCGTATCATATTCGGCATGATTTTCTTGGCAGCTGTCTTCGCTCTGACAAAGAATAAATCCGGCAAGGAAATGTATAAGAAATTGGCGCCGAAACTTCTTTTTACAGGCATTTTAATGGGACTAAACTGGGTAGCACTCTTTGAGGCTTACCGCTGGGTAAATGTAAGTATTGCCACTCTTACATATTATCTTGCGCCAATAATTGTAATGATTGCCTCTGTATTCCTTTTCAAGGAGCATGCAGGAATCGCCAAAATCCTTGGAACGATTTCTGCAGTAATGGGTATGATTATTGTTACAGGCGTAAACGTTGGAGGTGCAGATCCTTTTAAAGGCATCGTCTTAGGTCTTATTTCTGCTGTATGTTATTCCTGCGTTACACTTATCAATAAGACTACAAAAGGTCTTTCAGGCCTTGAAATGACCATCCTGCAGCTTGCAGGTGCTGCCATAGCAATGATTCCCTATAACCTTTTTACTCACGATGGACCTTGGCTGAACCTCATGTCCACAGGAGGACTGCTTGCAATAACTGTCGGCCTTGTTCACACCGGCATTGCTCTTTTCCTGTATTTTTCGGCAATCCAGGAGCTTCCTGCACAAAGCGTTGCTCTCTGCAGCTATATTGACCCTGCTTCAGCTTTGATATTTGCCGCAATCTTTTTAGGAGATGTACTTTCGCCGTTACAGATTATTGGAGCAATTATGATTCTTGGCGGTGCTGCTATAGGGGAAATCTTCGGTAACAGAAGCAAAAAAACTATCTAGTCAACACCTTCGCAACCATATATGCAATAGACAGATCACGAAAGAATTCGTGGTCTGTTTCATTTGGTGCATTGACCAGTTCTTTCATCTTGTTCAATCGATAACGAATCGTATTGGAATGGCATCCCAGGTCTACAGATGTTGCCACTACATCACCACCGTTTCTTATATACGAAGAAACGGTTTCCTCATAGCCTTTTAGCCTTAGCATATACCCCTTTGAAAATCCTTTAAGCTCCGGCGTATTTGCCAGAAGCAAGGCTGCGGAATATACTCCTAAATCTTCAAATTTTGAAACCTTTCTTAAATCTATTAATCCTGCAATCCAGGCAAAATAACCTTCTCTGAAGGCCTTATCCAGTTCCGACGCGGAATGCATCCGACTCAGTATTATATTCTTTGCCTCCACGGGAAGCGACAAGCTCTGACACACCTCCTCCAGGATAATTCTGTGTGACTCCTCCTTCTAGCTTGAAGTTGTGATAAGCACAAAAATCCCCTCTTCGTACTTGGAAACAAGGACCTTCTCTTTAAGATTCTTGCTCATGTAAAAGGAACGAAGAACTCTGTTTGCATCAAGCTCCGGCATTTTTACATATCCTGCAGATACGGCCCTGTCAATAAGCAACGATACGCCCCTGCGAATATTGTCTACTTCTTCCTGAGTGGCTTCTCCCTTAATCATCTTTTCTATATGTGCCTCCGAAAGGTAACGTGCATCATCCTTTTCAACCGCCGCCATTACTTCAAAGATAATGTTTTCAAACCACGCGCCATCTCTAAAGGAAAAGATAGGAAAATCATTTTTATCGGCGTAAGCAATAACATCTTCAGGCAATGTTTCAAACAAAATCTGTTTGTAGGCAAAGGCTCCAACGCCGGATTTTTTAAGAAACTTTATGGCAGGCAAAATCAACTCCGGCTTATCTTTTGCGAAGAGTAGACTTGAAATAACTATGCTGTCCTTTTCAAAAGCTTTGGACAAGTCATAATCAAGCCCTTCTACGAATTCATAATCCACGATTCCTGCTGTAATTATATAATTGTTTAATCCGCCCTTTCCTGCAACCAAATTAAACTTGCTCAAACTTGGCAAAGTCATTATTTCTCTTACTGTAAATGCCATTTGTGTCTCCTTGTTTGTGTAATCTACAATTATTATACCTTATTTTTTATTATCACACAATTCACGCAAAATTTTTAAGTATTAAAATAAAGCTATCAAACAATTTGGAGGTCAAAATGAATATTAAAACATTTAAAGTCGAACGTTGGATGAATGATTATGAAGATAATTGCACTTACAACTTAGCCGAGACATGCATCGATTCCATCACTATTAAGGAATTATTGGAAATGTGCGGAAAAGATGTTACAGAATATATGGTTGATTTGGCAGACACCAGACTTACTTACAGTCATATTTTTGGTTCCCCTGAGCTTTTAAAGGGAATTTCCGTGCTTTACAAGGAGGCAAAGCCTGAACACATTATTCCTACTCACGGCGCTATCGGTGCAAACAACCTAGCCATTACCACCATCATCTGCCCTGAGGACAACATGGTTTCAGTTATGCCTACATATCAGCAGCATTATTCTATTCCTGAATCAATTGGTGCAGAAGTGAGAATTTTAAACCTGAATTTGGACAATCACTTCCTGCCGGATATCCATCAGCTTAAGAGCCTTGTAGATGAAAATACTAAAATGATTACCATAAACAGTCCAAACAATCCGTCAGGTTCTCTCATTCCGGTAGATGAGATGATGGAAATCGTGGAAATTGCCAAAAGTGTAGATGCTTATGTTCTATGCGACGAAGTTTATAGAGGTATTTCTGAAGACGGAAGTTACATGCCGTCCATCGTGGACCTATATGAAAAAGGAATTTCCGTGGGAAGTATGTCAAAAACATTTTCTATGGCTGGCGTAAGACTTGGCTGGATTGCAACCAGAGACACAGAATTGCTGGAGCTTCTCAAGGAAAGACGCGACTACGACACCATCAGCTGCGGAGTAATCGATGATAAGCTTGCTGCTTTAGCTCTTGAAAACAAAGAAAAAATTTACGAAAGAAACAGCAAAATTCTCCTAAAGAACAGACAGATTCTTGACGACTGGGTAAAGGCAACTCCTGAAGTATACTATCAGAAGCCTGTTGCCGGTACAACCGCACTTGTATATTACAAGAAGGACATGCCTTCCTATGATCTTTGCGTCAAACTGTTAGAATCAAAAGGTGTATTATTCACACCTGGTGAGTGTTTTGAAATGGAAGGCTCTGTTCGTATAGGCTATGCCTTTGACTCGAAGTTATTAAAACAGGGCTTAGATCTTTTTGCAGAGTTTCTTAAGGAGATTTAAAAATGAAAAACCCTTACATATCAAAAAGATACTGGCAGGATAAAAGCACTGCCATGGGAAAATCCGGAGAAATGGCTAAGGCCTTCGACGATGTTATTAATTTAAGCTTGGGCGATCCGGACTTAATAACAGACGAACGAATTATTGATGCTGCCTTTGCAGATGCAAAGCGTGGTCACACCAAATACACCGATTTTAGAGGCGATCCGGAGCTTAGAGCTGAAATAGTTAAGTTCTACAAGGAAGACTATAATATGGATGTTTCAGACGAGGAAGTCTTTGTCTGCACCTCTGGCTGCGAAGGAATGTTTTTGGCTCTACAAGCTATTTTAGATGATGGCGATGAGGTTATTATTCAAGCACCATATTTCACGCCTTATAAGCAGCAGATAGAGCTTGCAAGAGGTGTTGCTATAGAATTAACCACACTGGAGGAAGAGGACTTTCAGATTAGCATTGAGCGTCTTGAAAGCCTGATTACAGAAAAGACAAAGGCGATAATCATCAACAGCCCAAGCAATCCAACAGGAAACTGCCTGACCGTAGAGACAATGGAGAAAATCGGTCAGGTTGCGAAAAAGCATGATTTGCTGGTAATTGCTGACGATATTTATACAGCCTTCAGCTATCAGAATCCGTTTGTGCCTTTCGCATCACTTCCGGGCATGAAAAAAAGAACTATTACGCTTAATTCATTTTCTAAGAACTTTACAATGACAGGCTGGAGAATAGGTAATATTATCGCACCTGCTGAAATTATCAGAGTTATCCAGCAAATCAATGAAAATGTTGTATTTACCGCGCCGTCAATTTCACAAAGGGCAGCACTTTTCGCTCTTAGACACCGTAAAGAGATTCAACCGGCAATGGTAGAAGAATACCGAAAGAGAATGTTTTATGCGGCAGAAAGAATTAATGAAATTCCAAAGCTCAGCGTAGCAAACCCACCAAAGGGGAGCTTCTACCTCTTCGTTAATATCAAGGAAACAGGGCTGACCAGTGAAGAAGCTGCCGAATTGTTCCTGAGGGAAGCCCATGTTTTAGTTTTGCCCGGCAATGCATTTGGCACTTGTGGAGAAGGCTATTTGAGAATCGCCTGCACAGTAGGAGTTGATACCCTTAAAGAAGCCTTCGATAGAATAGGTCGTATCCAATTACTAAAGGAGGAGTAGATATGAAAAAGACATTACCTGAAAAATATGTAAAAACCCCTACCGGTTTTCCATATTCGCCGGTATTATCAGTTGAAGGAAAAGAGCTTGTTATAACATCAGGCGTGTGCTGCGATGATTACGATGGCAACATTCCGGAAGATATGGAGTTACAGGCAAGGAATACGCTCTTAGCCTGTGAGAGCATTTTGAAGGATGCAGGTTGTGATTTCACAAACGTGTTTCATGTTGAAGTGTATATGAGTGATCTGGATAACTGGGGAGTCTTCAATAAAGTATACAAAGAGTTTATGCCGGATCCTTTGCCAACCAGAAAAGCCTTGCAGGTAGGCTTGCTTCCTGGGTTTAAAGTAGAGGTTGTTATGTGGGCAATGAAATAATTAAAACACAAATTAGCTGCAAAGTATGCAATGAAAAAGGGAGCATTTTGATATGCCCCCTTCTTTATTTTTTAGATTTCAACCATCAGGAACTTCTTCTTACCCTTCTGAATCAGAAGTTTTCCTTCTCCATCAAACATCTCGGTAGTTACCTGAAGCTTTTTGTCTGTAACCTTGTTTCCAGCCACAGTCAAACCGCCCTGCTCAATAGTCATCATACCTTCACGGTTGCTTGGTACAAGTCCAAGTTCCTTAATCAGTGACACCACGCCAATTCCTTCGCCTTCAAATACGGCTTTATCCATTTTTACTGTAGGGATGTTTGCCATATTTCCGCCGCCGGAAAATGCAGCTCTTGCGCCGTCTAGGGCCTTCTTTGCCTCTTCTTCTCCGTGAACCAGCTTAGTTACTTCATAAGCAAGGATTTCCTTTGCCTTATTGATTTCTGCGCCTTCCAGTGAAGACAGTCTGTCTACCTCTTCCATTGGAAGGAAGGTTAACATTCTAAGGCACTTATTTACATCAGCATCGCCTACATTTCTCCAGTACTGGAAGAATTCATACGGGCTTGTCTTTTCTGGGCTTAACCAAAGGGCTCCCTTGGCAGTCTTACCCATCTTCTTTCCTTCTGAATTTGTAAGAAGGGAGAATGTCATGCCGTAAACTTCTTTACCTGTCTTCTTTCTTGTTAAGTCAACGCCTCCGATGATGTTTGACCACTGGTCGTTGCCACCAAACTGAATCTTAACATCAAAATCACGCGCCATTACCATGAAGTCATAACTCTGCATAAGCATATAGTTAAGCTCAAACATTGTAAGACCGCCTTCACGATCCATTCTCTGCTTAAAGCACTCTGCACGAAGCATTGTATTAATGTTAAACAGTGAGCCTACTTCTCTCAAGAAATCGATGTAGTTAAGAGGTCTGAGCCAGCGAGCATTGTTCACCGCTACGGCTTTGCCAGGTGCAGGCTTTTTGTTTTCATGGCCGGGCTCATATACGCCGTTGTTTCCTTCATATTTCCATTCCTCATCAAAATCCAGGAACTGATCAAAAAGCTTCTTAAACTGCTCACAGTTATGTTCAATTGTCTCAACAGACATAACCTGACGCATATCAGTTCTTCCGGAAGGGTCTCCAACCATTCCTGTTCCTCCGCCAATCAGAACTACAGGAGTATGTCCAAATTTCTGCATGTACATCATTATGATAACCTGCATAAAATGTCCCACGTGCAGGCAGTCTGCAGTAGGGTCAAATCCAATGTAGAACTTTACCTTTTCATTCTGGAGCAGTTCGCGCACCTTGTCTTCATCAGTGCACTGTTCTATAAATCCTCTTTCTTTAAGGACATCGTAAACATTATCATGCTTGCTTACGCTGTCTGGGATAAAATTAAAATCCATTGTTTTATTTCTCCTTAAGTGCTTATTTATATATAATTTAATATTTATTTTGTTCCGTATAATCTGTCGCCTGCATCTCCAAGTCCTGGAATGATGTATGCGTGTTCATTTAGTCTTTCGTCTTTTGCGGCAATATAAATATCAACATCAGGATGTGCGTTCTGAAGGACTTCAATTCCTTCAGGAGCCGCAATAAGACACATGAATACAATATCCTTGCCGCCTCTCTGCTTGATAAAGTCTATTGCTGCCACTGCACTTCCGCCTGTTGCAAGCATTGGGTCCACAACGAAGATTTTTCTCTTTTCAATATCAACAGGAAGCTTGCAGTAATACTCCACAGGTTCATGAGTTTCAGGATCTCTATATAATCCGATATGACCAACTTTTGCGTTAGGAACTAAGGCTAACATTCCATCTACAAAGCCAAGACCTGCTCTTAAAATCGGCACAATTGCAATGTCTTCACCTTTAAGCATATTTACCTTTGTTTTGCATAAAGGTGTTTCAATTTCTACCTCTTCCAGCTCAAGATTTCTTGTTGCTTCAAATCCCATAAGCATTGCAACTTCAGTAGCCAGCTCTCTGAACTCTTTAGTTACAGTGTCTGTCTTTCTCATTAAAGCAACCTTATGCTGAATTAACGGATGATCAAATACATGTACTTTTCCCATTGTTCTTCTCCTTCGTTAAACATTATAGTGAGTCAAGCATATCAACTCTGCGCTGATGTCTTCCACCTTCAAACTCTGTATCAAGCCACTCGTCAACAATTTCAAGGGCAAGCTTTGGCTCTGTTGTTCTTCCGCCAAGAGCAAGCACGTTGGCATTGTTGTGTTGTTTGGTAAGATGTGCCATCTCAACAGATGTGCAAAGGCCGCATCTTACACCTTTAACCTTATTTGCTGCAATTGAAATTCCTATTCCTGTTCCGCAAACAACGATACCTACATCTGCCTTACCCGCAACTACTGTTTCTCCACACAGCGTTCCGTATGCAGGATAATCTACAGATTCAGTTGAATTTGTTCCCAGGTCAATAACCTCTATGTTTCTTTCAAGCAGATGCCTCTTAACTGTTTCTTTAAGCTCAAATCCGCCATGGTCACTTGCCAATGCAATCTTCATATTACACCTCTATTTTATTTCTCTAATATTATAGCCTGCAGATTTGAACATTCTGTTCATTACTGCAAGTCCAACACCTTTTTCATCAAGTGCGGTCGCAAAGATTACATCTACACCTGTCTTATCAAATTCTCTCAGCTGTGCAAAAAACTCTCTTGCGGCCTTGCTCGGATCTTCATTGTCGTATACCAATACTTCAACCCTCTGTCCATAGCTCATTCTTTCCATCTTTTCTTCTGCCATAGCCAGCCTTACCTTGTCGGCATCGCCCATAAAGATAATCATTTCAGCCTTCGGGGCGTAATGCTTATACTTCATACCGGGAGATTTAGGCACATAGTCACTGTTTGTCTCAAGTAGACTGCCGCTATCGATGATTTCAGGTTTCCTCAGGATTGCAGGGTCAAATTCAACAGGCTTGTTCAGAACATCTGCAATCTGATCATTTGTAATGATTCCCGGTCTTAAAACGATGGGGATCTCCTCCGTCATATCTACAACGGTAGATTCTATACCTACCCTGCAGTTATCACCTTGGATTATAGCATCTATCCTTCCATGTAAATCATCATCTACATGCAAATGGCTGGTTGGGCTAGGATGTCCCGAAAGGTTTGCACTAGGTCCTACCAGAGGGCAGCCTGAAACTCTGATAAGTTCAAGAGTAGGCTTGCTGTCAGGCATTCTTACTGCAACAGTATCAAGACCACCTGTTACAACTCTAGGCACTTGCTCCTTCGCCTGTACCACCATGGTAAGAGGCCCCGGCCAAAAGGCATCCATAAGCAATTTCATATCCTCAGTAATTTCATTTGTGAGCATATTCATCTGATTTCTTTCCGCAATATGAACAATCATTGGATTATCACTAGGTCTGCCCTTTGCTTCATAAACCTTGGAAACTGCTTCAGCGTTCATAGCATCTGCGCCAAGTCCATAGACGGTTTCCGTCGGGAAAGCAACCAGACCGCCATCTCTTATCAATTGAGCTGCCTGCTGTATTTCTTCTTCAGTTGTTCCAAAAATTCTTGTATCTCTATTCATTATAAGTTCTTCATCTTTTCTGCCTGATCATTTGTAATCATGCCATCTATGATTTCGTCTATTTCTCCGTCAAGGAAGCTGTCGAGCTTGTAAAGAGTCATTCCGATTCTGTGATCTGTAACTCTGCCCTGTGGGAAGTTGTAGGTTCTGATTCTTTCGGATCTGTCTCCGGATCCTACCTGACTGCGTCTTTCTGCGGAAATCTCATCATTCTGTTCCTGGAGCTTTAAATCGTAAAGTCTTGCTCTTAGAACTTTAAATGCCTTTTCCTTGTTTTTTATCTGTGATTTTTCATCCTGGCAGGTTACAACAAGTCCTGACGGAATGTGAGTAAGTCTTACAGCCGAGTCTGTAGTATTTACGCACTGACCTCCGTTGCCGGATGAACGATATACATCTACTCTTACATCGTTTGGGTTGATTTCAACTTCAACATCATCTACTTCAGGAAGTACCGCTACGGTTGCCGCTGAAGTATGAATTCTTCCTGAACTCTCTGTTTCAGGCACGCGCTGAACTCTGTGAGTTCCGCTTTCATACTTTAATCTTGAATATGCACCCTTGCCTTTTATGAGAACGCTGGCTTCTTTAACACCGCCGATTCCTGTGTCGTTAATATCCATGATTTCTGTCTTCCAGCCACGTCTTTCGGCATAACGAAGATACATACGAAGGAGGTCCCCGCCGAACAAAGCAGCTTCCTCACCACCGGTACCTGCACGAACTTCCAGAATTACATTCTTTTCATCGTTAGGGTCCTTTGGCAGAAGAAGAATCTTAAGCTCATCTTCCATTGCAGGAATCTGATCTTCCAGTTCAGCGATTTCCATCTTTGCCAGTTCCTTTAAATCCTCATCTCCAGATTCCAGCATTTCCTTGGCGTCAGCCATTCCTTCTTTTGCTTTTTTATAGTCTCTGTATTTGTTAACGATAGGTTCCATTTCGCCCATCTCCTTGATGTGCTTCTGCCATACAGGCTGATTGCTTATTACATCAGGGTCTGACACCTTCATGGAAAGCTCTTCATATTTTTCAACAATAAAGTCTAATTTATCAAACATTTCTGTCTCCTCTGTTTTGAAATTTCACTATTAATCAACTTTTATTCAATTTATTATTTTAACATAAAACTTCGCCCTATTGCAAGATTAAGACAAGCTTTATGTGCTCATACAACAAAAAAACCGGAAATGAATTCCGGTTTAAGCTGCTGATTATTAAATGTTGTACTTGTTCTTGAACTTTTCAACACGGCCGCCTCTGTTGATGAACTTCTGCTGACCAGTGAAGAATGGGTGGCATGCTGAGCATACATCTAATCTCATTTCTTCTTTTGTTGACTTTGTAACGAAGCTGTTACCACATGCGCAAGTTACTTTACATTCCTTATAATCAGGATGGATTCCTTCTCTCATGTTTTCGTCTCTCTTTCCGTCAAAATGACATAATAATATTAGCTGTATCTGCTACAGCCTTTACACTATATCACAGCAAATTCAACAAATCAAGGCTTTTTTTGAATATTTTTTGCCTTAAATTGGCTATTTTCCACTATTCTTTGTCCTTTTTGTCTTTCAAAACTGCCGCTACAATTCTGTCCTTTTCTGCAAGGTCTTTGAGGCAGGTGACTTTTTTGAAGCTGCCGCTTTCTTCAAGGAGCTTAGAAACGCTCTCACCCTGATTATAACCGATTTCCATTATCAGAACGCCGCCTTTATGAAGGTGTCCCGCTGCTTCCGCAACAATCTGTCGATAGAAGTCAAGTCCATCACAGCCCCCATCTAAAGCCATCATAGGTTCATGCTCCCTTACTTCTCTCTGGAGGGTAGGAATAACATCGCTCTCTATGTATGGAGGGTTGGAAATGATCATGTCAAACTTCTTCTTGCTCAATTTGCCCCGGAATGGCGCGAACAAATCGCCCTCCTCAAACTTCACATTCTTGCACTTATTCAGCTTTGCATTTTCCTTTGCCACAGCAAGTGCATCCCTGCTCAAATCAGAACATATCACTTTCACTTTGTCACAAAGTTTTGCTAACGATATTCCTATTGCCCCGCTTCCGCAGCAGAGATCTAAAACATCTTTTATCTTTATGCCTGCCGTAAACTCAGTTCCTCTTAAACTTCCTTCATTCAGGATTTCAAGAGCATCCTCTACCATTGTCTCCGTATCCTGTCTTGGGATAAGTACGCTTGGATTGACAATAAAAGGCATTCCCATAAAATCTTGCCTTCCTGTTATATACTGGATAGGCTCTCCCTTTGCTCTCCTGTCAATAAGCTCAAAATATGCCTCACAGGTATTGTCCTGCAAAACATCCTGCCAATGCATCATAAGACCTAGTGAGTCAAGTTTATCCAGAAAGCAATATAAATCCTTTGCATCCCTTGCATAATCCGCAATTCCGGCATCTTTCAGCTGGACCTTGCCTATTTCTATCAGTTCTTTAAGTGGTAAACTCATATTATTGTTCCTCTTCTATAGGATTTCCATTCAAATCACATATTCCTTCAAAGAATGGAGTTTCATTTTCAGGTAATACAGCCTTCATTGCGGCAATAGCTACTTCAAGCTGTTTTAAATCAGGTTCCTTGGTTGTCAGTTTCTGCAGGTAAATACCAGGCATGCTTAGGACTCTTACGACAGCGTTATCGCTTCTTCCTGCCCACTTCAGAAGTTCATATGATACTCCTGCAATAAGCGGCAGGACTATAATTCTAGATAGAATTCTCAGCCATACATTTGGCCATCCCATAAGCGCATGGGTAAGAACTGCAATTACCATAACAAACATCATAAAGCTTGTCCCGCATCTGGGGTGAAGCGTATAAAACTGCTGAGCGTTCTCAGGGGTAAGCTCAATGCCATTTTCAAAACAGTGAATGGTCTTATGCTCTGCACCATGATACTGAAAAACAGTCTTGATATCGTTCATCCTTGCAATCAGCGCTATGTAGAGGATAAAGATTGCCATTCTCACAATACCCTCTGCCAGATTTAGGACTATAATATTTTCAGTTATTTTTCCCAAAAGTCCTACAGCAACTGTAGGCAGCAACATAAACAGTCCGACAGAAAGGGCAATAGCGAAGACAACAGAAATGGCCACCAGAATTTTCCATGCCTTTTCTTTTCCCAGTTTTTCTTCTACCCATATGTCAAACTTGTCTTTTTCGTACTCTTCTGGGTAATTTTCCTCTAAGATGTCGGCAGAATAAAGCAACACCTTCGTTCCTTGTATCAATGAGCCAACAAAGTTCACCACGCCCCTAATCAAAGGAACCTTTGACCATTTGCTGGCACTTGGGGTGGCTTCTGTCTTCATATGAATACTACCGTCAGGAAGGCGAATTGCAACAGCAGTTTTCTTTGGTCCCTTCATCATTATGCCTTCCATTATTGCTTGTCCGCCTATTGAAGTTGGACAGGCGTTTTTTAAAAAGATTTTTTTTGAATCCATATATTAACCCTTTAATTAATCATCAAGCATTACTTTTTTTATAATCTGGATGAAATCCTTGTTGTTCTTTGTGCGGGCGAGATTTTCGATTATCTCTTCAGTAACATCCTGAGCATTTTTGTTTGCTAATGCTCTTCTCATAGCCCAGATAGCCTCCAGTTCATCCTGATCCATCAGAAGATCTTCTCGTCTTGTTCCTGACTTGTTGAGACTCATAGCAGGGAAAATTCTCTTTTCTGACAGCTTTCTATCTAAATGCAGCTCCATATTACCTGTACCCTTGAACTCTTCAAAGATTACGTCATCCATTCTGCTTCCTGTTTCTACTAATGCAGTTGCAAGAATGGTAATGGAACCCCCTTCTTCCATCTTTCTTGCTGCACCAAAGAATTTCTTCGGCTTATGAAGTGCTCCGGGATCAAGTCCTCCTGAAAGAGTTCTTCCGGAAGCCGGCACTACCATGTTATAAGCTCTGGCAAGTCTTGTAATACTGTCAAGTAAAATCACTACGTCTTTGCCGTGTTCTACAAGCCTCTGGGCTCTTGCAAGCACCATTTCTGCCACCTTGACGTGATGCTGAGGAAGCTCATCAAAGGTTGAATAAATAACCTCTCCTCCTTTTAGAGAGCGTTTCATGTCTGTAACTTCTTCAGGTCTTTCATCTACAAGAAGTACTATCAGCTCTACTTCAGGGTGACTTGTTTCTATTGCGTTGGCAACGCTTTTTAAAAGAACAGTTTTACCTGCCTTTGGCGGTGCAACAATCAGGCCTCTCTGGCCCTTTCCTATTGGAGCGATAAGGTCAATAAGACGCATGGACAGTTCCCTGCTTCCGTCCTCTAGTCTGAGTCTTTCATATGGAAATACAGGCGTTAAGCTGTCAAAATCAGGTCTTTTGATGGCCGCACCCGGTTCATCTCCATTTACAGAGAGAACATAAAGAAGGGCTCCGAATCGCTCGCCTTCCTTAGGAAGTCTTGTTATTCCTTTTATTTTATCACCGGTTTTCAGGTTAAATCTTCTTATCTGTGCCGGAGACACGTAAATATCTTTTTCACTTGTCAGAAAGTTGGAAAACCTCAAAAATCCAAAGTTGTTTTCTTCCTGTATTTCAAGGATTCCTTCAACCTCCGGTCTTTCTTCCTGTTTGATATCTTCCTTTGCTTCTGTTTTTATTTCTTCTTTCAGCTTCTTTTCCTGTGACTGGTTGCTATCAAGCGCAACCTGAGAATCCAAAATATTATTATCCATAATATTAAAATACCTTTGCAGGATAAAAGAACTCCTGCCCTTTCTAAAGAAATGTAAGATTTGCCTCGTTTTAGAATATGTTCCAATTTATAATATACTCCTGCGACTAAAAAATCAAGCAGATTCAATCACATCTTCAGTTGTTTGCAAACAACAAAAATCCTCCTATTTAGAGGAGGACCTTTGTCTATATTATTTACCTATTCTTTATTATAAGCGTACTATTCTGCAAACCATTTCTTAACTAATTCATCGTACTTGCCGCTGTCTACCACATTCTTAAGACCTGCATTAATCTTGTCCTGAAGATCGCTGTTGCCTTTCTTTACTGCAAATGCCATATCTGCAGGGTCAACTGTTGCATCAAGCATCTTGATTGTATCTGAATTCTTTGCAAGGTAAACTTCTGCTACAGGCTTATCCATCATAACTGCCTGAACGTCTCCGTTCTGTAACTGCATAATGCACTGAGTTGTCTGGTTTAATACTACAGCTTCTTTAATTTTTCCTTCATCTGCAAGCTGCTGAACATAATCTGCTTCTGAAGTACCGATCTGAGCTGCAACTTTCATATCCTTAGTTAAATCATCTACACTAGCAATGTCATTATTATCTTTTTGAACTAGGATAGTCTTGGCACTTGCGAAATATGTATCGCTGAAATCAACTTTTTCAGCACGGTCAGGTGTTACATTCATTGCTGCCGCAATAATATCGCAGTTGCCTGCCTGTAATGCAGAAATAAGTCCATCGAATTCAAATGCCTGGAATTCTACTTCAAAGCCCTGATCTTCTGCAATTGCGTTTAATAAATCTACGTCAAATCCGATAATGTTGCCGTCTTCATCTGATGATTCAAATGGTGGATATGTAGGTTCAGTACCTGCGATAAGAACATCATTTCCGCCTCCGCAGCCTGCCATTGTACACATTCCTAATGCTAAAACTAATACTAATGCTAATAATTTAAGTGTCTTTTTCATTTTATTTTCCTCCAATAATATTTGTCTTATTTTTGTTTCTTTTCTTTTGCTTTTGTTAAAAATGACATGGCATCTAACATGAGCTGAGCTGCATACATACATGTCATATTGTTTGTATCGTTAGGTGGAGAAACTTCCGTAATATCGAATCCGGCGATTTCTCCTTTGTTGGCAACCGCTTCAATTATTGCGCTTACTTCCTCATAAAGCAGTCCGAATGGAACCGGTGAACCTGTGCCGTTAGCTATGGATGGATCAAGACCATCAATGTCAACAGTTATGTAATAATGCTTTGCTTCAGGAATTTGTGAAACAACCCAGTCAACACCTTTTTGCCTTACTTCCCTCGAAGTAATAATTGTATTGCCGTTTTTCCTTGCATCCTGATAATCCGAATACTGTGAGCTTCCTATTCCCCTCATTCCAATCTGCATCATTTTTCCTATGTGCTTCATTTCAGAAGCTCGCCTCATTGGACTTCCCGGTCCTTCTTCAATTCCAAAAGGCCTCATTGTAAAGTCCAGATGTGCATCAAACTGAATAATGCAAAGATCTTTATAGCTGTCAAATGCTCTGAGAATCGGTGTTGTTATTGCATGATCTCCTCCCATGGTAAAAGGTATTGCTCCTTTGGAAAGGATCTTCCTTATAGCAGCTTCCAGATTTGCAAAACTTCTTTCGTATACCGTGTGAAGAACATCTACATTGCCGCAATCAACAATTTTCCACGGTTCGCCTAAAAACATCTCATCCCTTATAGGATCATACCAGCCTTCATGTGCGTAACAGTTATAGGTGGATGCTTCTCTGATGCCTCTAGGCCCAAATCTTGCTCCTGTTTTTACAGAAGTGCCCATATCATACGGCATTCCAATAACCGCAATATCTGCTTCAAGCTCCTCTAAATCAAAACACATGGGAGCCATTAGAAAAGACGGAATACCTACGAAAGGATTTCTCATAGATTCTTTTTCAATTGTAAATGGGTAGTTTTTTATTTCCATTTTTATCTCCTCGTCTTAACATGTGAACATCATACTGCATTTTTATGCACAAGTCAAGCGTAAAAATGCAATTTTTTCATATTTTTATGCACTAAATTTTATACATATCCACCATTTATGCATATTACCACATTTTTTCCTATTCATTTGCATAAAAAAAGACCGCATCTTCTTTGCATATACTTGCAAGAAGAAACGGTCTTTATAAGCTTAGTTATGTATTATTTTCTGTAGTCGTAGAAACCAACGCCAGTCTTTCTACCTAACTTGCCAGCTCTTACCATCTTTCTTAATAATGTGTGAGCTCTGTACTTAGGATCACCGTATTCAGTGTAAAGAACATCCATGATTGCCAGGCAAACATCTAAACCGATTAAATCACCTAATTCTAAAGGTCCCATTGGGTGGTTAGCACCAAGCTTCATAGCTGTATCGATACCCTTAACATCTGCAACGCCATCAGCTAAGATACCAACACCTTCGTTAATCATTGGAATTAAGATTCTGTTTACAACGAATCCTGGAGCTTCAGCTACTTCTACAGGAGTCTTTCCTAAAGCTGCAGTAAGTTCTAAAATAGTTTCCTTAGTTTCTTCGGAAGTTGTTAAGCCCTTGATGATTTCAACTAGCTTCATTGCTGGAACTGGGTTGAAGAAGTGCATTCCGATAACCTTGTCAGGTCTGCCTGTAGCAGCTGCGATTTCAGTGATTGATAAGGAAGAAGTGTTTGTAGCGATGATTGTTTCAGGCTTGCAAAGCTTATCTAATTCAGCAAATAAAGCCTTCTTAGCTTCCATATCTTCTGTTGCTGCTTCGATTACTAAATCAGCGTCAGCGATGATGTTGATGTCAGTTGAACCAGTGATTCTACCGAATACTGTTTCAGCTTCTTCAGCTGTCATCTTTTCTTTAGCAACCATCTTATCTAAGTTCTTCTTAACTGTAGCAAGACCCTTTTCGATTGAGCTTTCTCTTCTTGCTCTCATTACTACTTCATAACCGTTCTGAGCAAGAACCTGAATAATTCCAGCTCCCATTGTACCAGTACCTAATACACCAATTTTCTTCATTTTGAAATTGCCTCCTTGAAAATATTACAAATACATCTTGATTTGTTAAAAAATTAACTCTTTTGCAGGATAATTATATCATAATTATTGAGAAATGTAACCCCTTTGTTTCATTTCCCAGTGTTTTTTCTTTAATACATAATCCTACTATTTTGATTATATCATAACTATTCTATACTATCCATATACACTTCTGTAATTTTTCTCAGACCTTTCAGCTGCTTTTCATTGCAGCGTTTCAGCAAAACCATTATCTCATTGCAGATTTCCAGTGCTGAGCTGTTTTTATCAACTTCACACACCATTCCATCCAAGAGATAATCAGCTGATATGTTAAGGGCCTGTGACAACAGATACAGAGTTTTTGTTGATACTCCTTTTTTGCCATATTCTATTTCTGCCACGAATTGAGGAGAAACATCTATCCTTTCCGCCAGCTCCTCCCTGCTCATTTTTAAGTTTTCTCTTCTTTCCCTTACCCTTCTGGCCATCTCTGTAAGATTTAATCCTCTTATATCATTTTTCGCTGCTGTTTCTTCTATTTGCTGTGCTTCGTATATTGCCTGATTCTTTGCTTCAATTTTTACCATTTCTGTCTCCTTGCGATATTTTAAGCCATTTACTTAAAGTTATCTTTTTATGTCAATCTATTGAAGCAACCTACGGTTGAAATAATTGTGCTGTAAGTTGTTTATTTTTAATCATATAAAAAGATGCACATTAAATTTGTGCATCTTATCTGTTAAACATCGTTTTACATTTTTGTTCTAATTCATATTGTGTTCTCATGACGAGGTTTTCGTTACAGAGCACTGTTAATTTATCCCCTGCCTCAATAACAGTAGTGCCATTAGGAACTATTTCCTGAGAATCCCTCAGTATTGACACTACCAGACAGCCTTCAGGCAATCTGATTTCCGACAAAGGCTGCCCTTCCATCATAGAACCGCAATATACTTCGCTTTCAAGCAGTATTTTATTTCTTCCACTAGGCTTCTTTGCCTTGAATCCATTTATCATTCTATCTGTCAGTGCCTCATACAGAGGTGGACTCTTAAGCAAATCTGCTGCCATATATGAAACCATCGAAACCATTGAAAGTGAAAGTAGGTTCGAGAAGGTTCCTGTCATTTCGCAGATGAGGATAATCCCTGTGATAGGCGCTCTTACGATAGCGCTGAAGTATCCTGCCATACCCAGAATCACAAAATATTGTATGTATGATTCTTCATATCCCACCAGCGGGCTCAAAGCTTCAGAGAAAAATCCCCCTGCCAGTGCTCCGAGAACCAGCATCGGCAAGAAAGTTCCTCCCGGAAGACCCGTACCAAAGCTGATGGTTGAAGTGATAAACTTGATTACAAGCAATCCCAGTATCAGTTTTGCCGGCATTGTTTCATTGGCAACGGGCTCAATTAAGGACGAACCGCTTCCCAGTGCTTCCGGAACCAGCATTGCAAGAGCAATAATCATAACAAAGGGAATAACTACCTGCTTTAATTTAGGGTTAAGCTCAGCAAAAACTTCCTGTGTAACAAAAGTCGCTTTTGTATATAAGATTCCGAAAAGCCCAATGGCAACTCCAAGAAGGACCACCATCCAGATTCTATCCAGAGGAAGACCTTCGCTTACTGTGAATTCGAAAATTGGCTCCATCCCGAAAATATATGCCGCAATGCAATCGGCTGTAATTGCTGCCGCCATAGTTGTGAGGAGAACCTCTTGAGAAAAGTTCTTATGCATCTCTTCCAAGGTAAATACCACTCCTGCAAGTGGCGCACCAAAAGCCGCCGCAAGACCTGCTCCCGAACCGCAGGTAATAAGCATTCTTTCCTCTGTTCTTAACCCTCTGCTTATCTTAGAAACACCTTTACCGGTCATAGCGCCAAGCTGCACACTTGGACCCTCGCTTCCCAGAGAAAGACCTGCCCCTATAGCAAGTAGACTTCCGATAAACTTTGCTATGATAACCTGAAGCCAATTAGCATTCATCTGACCTTTCAGTTCTGCCTCAACCTGAGGTATTCCGCTTCCTCCAGCGATTTTTTCTCTCTTGGTTACGCCGGATGAAACGATAAGCATGAACAGAACAAGTCCGATTCCCATAAGAGCAACAAGAAATTTCTGACCCGCAGCATCAACCATCAGTGTTCTCGCTGCTTCAACCTTATGAAATGCAAATCTATATAGCGAAACCACACTTCCTGTCAGAGCTCCGACACCTACTCCTTCTAGGATAAGCTTGTATTTAAACTTTTCTTTTCTCTTTAATATCTGCTTAGTTGCCGTCGTTCGTGTTTTTTTAATGTGTTCTTTTGTGCTTTTTATGTTTCTTCGTCTGATAATTTTTTTTGCCATTCCTTCTCCAAATTACGCAAAGTATAAGTTTGTTGTTACATATTCAGGATCACATGTTACATCAATGCCCATACTTCTCAGCGTCTGTTCATCTCTTTCACTTAGAATAGCAGTGCAATGAGCTCTGCATCCTTTGAGAGCAGTAAGCATCTCCGTTGCTTTTTTTGCACATGGATTGTTTTCAGCAGAAATCGAAAGAGCAATCAGAATTTCTTCTAAGTTTAAGCTGGTTCTATCATGCTTTAGAACATCGTTTTTTAAAAGCTGGATATCCTGGAAAACATTTGGTGCAATTACATATTTTTCATCATCAATGCCTGCAAGCTTCTTTACCCCGTTTAGTACTGCAGCTGCAGCTGCAACCATTCTTCGGCTTGATCTTCCTGTTACTATGCTTCCATCAGGCATTTCTAAAGCCATTACAACGGTGTTGGCGTATTTGTCATCTAAGCTGCGCTTATATTCGGCATATTCTCTCGCATAGTTTACAACTTTTCTGTCGTCTTCCTTTGCATTAACCTCTTTCATTATTAGCTCTGAACGTTCAAGAGCATCTTCGCTGATCCATCCTTTTTTGTAATCACACTTAGCTATGAAAAACCTGCGGATGATTTCCTGCTTGCACGCTTCTTTTACTACTTCATCGTCAATAATGCAAAATCCCACTCTATTTACTCCCATATCTGTTGGCGACAGATACAGGGTCTCACCTGTTATTTTTTCGATAATACGTTTTACTACAGGGAAAACTTCTAAATCTCTGTTGTAGTTAACGGCCATGTTTCCATATGCCTCCAAATGGAAGGAGTCTATCATGTTGACATCCTTTAAATCTGCCGTTGCTGCCTCATATGCAAGATTGATAGGGTGTTTTAAAGGCATATTCCAAACAGGGAAAGTTTCAAATTTTGAATAGCCTGCCTTTACACCTCTTCTGTACTCATGATATAGCTGTGAAAGACATGTTGCAAGCTTGCCGCTACCGCCGCCGGGACCTGTGACTACAGCTAATGGCTTTGTTACCTCAATATAAGGGTTTGCTCCATAGCCTTCCTCACTTACAATGGTCTCCACATCTGTAGGATATCCCTTTGTATAGTTATGCTTGTATACCTTGATTCCTCTTCTTTCCAGTCGGTTGATAAATTTACTTACGGCTGGGGCATCCTCATAGCGGGTTACTACTACACTGTTTACCGCTAAATCGTATTTGCGGAAAATATCTATAAGTCTGAGGACTTCTAGGTCATATGTGATACCAAAGTCCTGACGGGTTTTACTGTTAATTATATCTCCGGAATAGATACAAATAATAATTTCAGCCTGATCCTTTAATTTTTGAAGAAGCTTAATCTTTGCGTTTTCATCAAAACCAGGCAGACAGCGCATTGCATGTTTGTCGTGTACCAGCTTGCCACCAAATTCCAGATAGAGTCTCTGTCCATCATTCTGATTGATTCTCTCAAGGATATACTTTGACTGTTCTTCAATATATTTTTCTGAATCAAAACCTATTCTTTGCATGTTCTTCCCTTCTTTCTTTTACGTAAAATATTATTATCTATCAATATACTTCATCAATACACTTCAATTGTAATAGTGTTGCTACTTTCAACAATGCCATCCATACTTATTTTATAATCTACTGAGACAGCTCCTTTTAAAAGTTCCTTGTCGAACTCATTGGTTATATTGTTTGTAAGCACTTCTATTCCCATAGGCCCATAAGGCGTATTGTATGTGCTGTTGAATCTTTTGCCGCTTTCGAAGTAGAGCTCGGTATTCATGCCCATGGCTCCGCTTCTTCTCATTTTCAGTGAATCTTCTGTCATTTTTATAGTGGTGGTGCAACCCTTCATTCCTGACACTTCGCTCTCATCGTACAGGATGTAGTGTGCTCCGTTTCTTTCATAAAGCTTCCCATCTGTGACAAATTCCATCTGATCCTCTTCTCTGTCGGCAAGTTTTTGTTTTCCAATAATTTTTACGGTTACTTCCTTCATTTCTTACCTTGCTCTCTTTCTAACTGATGCTTTCTAAAATTCTTTCCAGATGTTCTTTATCAAAATTGTATTTCTTCAGGCAGAACTGGCATACCATCTCAGCCTGTCCATCTTCTTCAATGATTTCTTTAAGATCCTTAACACCGATTGTCATCAGTGCCTTCTCAAGTCTTTCCATTGAGCAATCGCAAACCCAGTCGATTTCTCTCATGGCAAGGATATTCAAAGAATAATCCTCCGGTGCATCCTTAAATATTTCCTCAGCAAGCTTTGTAACCTTTTCTTCATCCGAAGCTTGGCTGTGCTCATGATTTACCTTATCGATTAAGGATGTGATAGGTGGCATTTTTGCGATTATCTCTTCCAGAACGTCGATAGATTCTTCCTTTGCATCAGGTAGAAGCTGTATAATCATTCCTCCTGCTGCACCAACCGTATAGTCCGTTTCAATTTTTACCCCTAAAGAAATAGCTGAATTCTGCTGCTCTGAAATGTAATAATATGCGGTCAGGTCTTCTGCAATCTCGCCGCTTGCAAGGGCGATTGTCCCAACATAAGGGTCTTTAAGTCCTAAATCCTTAATAACCGTCAATTCTCCTATTCCAAGGGAGCCTCCTACATCAAGCTTGCCGTCTTCTCTTAAAGGCAGATCTACATCAGGATTTGCAATGTAGCCCTTTACTCTTCCTTCGCCATCTGCTGTTGCAAGAATCTGTTTGGCAGGTCCATCACCCTTAAAAATTACTGTTAGCTTGTCTTGAGGGTTTTTTAGAAGAAGTCCCATCAAACCTGCACCTGTAAGAACTCTGCCAAGACCTGCTGTAGCAAGAGGTGTAGTATTATGAATTACTCTTGCCTCTTCTACTAAATCTGTGCTTATCGTTAAATATACACGGTATGAACCGCTTTTATCTATTGCCGTCAAAACTTTATTCATTCATTCTCTCCATTTACTTGTTACTTGTATTCTTTGGCAAATTCGTTGATATCTGCCATGATTTTTTCAATGTTTTTATCCGCTTCTTCCTGAGAAGTACCTTTGGCAAAGGCATAAATTTTTATTTTCAGCTCAGTGCCTGATGGTCTTATGATAATCTGATGCCCTGAAGGCATGGAAGCGCGGAACATCTTCAAATGTCTGTAAGAATTGTCAGGAATCAGACTTTCTCCGGCCATAGTTGTGAGCTTTGACTGAAAAAGATCCTCCATTATCTGTTCCATGGTTTTTCTGTCTTTCTCCATTGAAAACTCAATAGAATTTGCCCCGGATGTTATGTATCCATGCTGTTTATGGAGTTCTTCAATCTTATCGAACAGACTTTTGCCCTCCTGCTTCAGCTGCGCCGCCATAAGGCATGTCATCTGCGCAGCCAGAATGCCGTCCTTATCCCTTGTGTAGTTTCCATACAGGTATCCAAGGCTCTCCTCATAACCAAAGAGGAAGTCTTCCTCTCTGCCCTGCTGCTTGAGGTTCTCCATCTCTTTTGCAATATTTTTAAATCCTGTAGGAACATTTTTTATTTCTACACCGTAGTGTTTTGCAATGTCTGCAGCAAAAGGTGAGGATACTAAGCTTTTAAATACGACCTTTTGACCTTTCAGGTTTTTGCCGTTAATACCCTTTTTGTGGCAGCTGCAAACATAATCCAGCATCAGTATACCAACCTGATCACCTGTAAGTCTTTCAAACCTGCCGTTTTTTCTTGCCATAACACCCATTCTATCGCTGTCAGGGTCTGTTGCAATAATAACATCTGTGCTATCATCGGCATATTCCAGTGCTTTTTGCAATGCCTTAGGATTCTCTGGATTCGGTGAAGGACAGGTAACAAAATTCCCGTCATGTTCCCATTGTTCAGAAACTCTTTTTACATCACCAACGCCCAGATAGTCAAAAGCACCCATTACGAAATCTCTTCCTGAGCCATTTAAAGGTGTATACACTACGTTAAGTTCCTGCATGGCCGCTTTAAAGGCATCTCTATCCTCTGTCCAGCAAAGTATATTTGATTCCAAGGTCTCCAGGTAGGCTTCCTTTATCTCGCCATTGTCTACAGTTACTGTCCCTGATACCTCAGGTTCAAGTATTTCTTCGAAGTAAGTTCTCTTGTTAATGTATGTTTCAACCTTTCGCGCCTTCAGATCATCTATCTGGTTGCCGCAATGGTCATAGACCTTATAGCCGTTGTATTCCTTTGGATTATGACTTGCCGTAATCATTATCCCTCCGGAAGCACCCAGATGTTTTACTGTAAAGGATAGCACAGGAACCGGGGTGGGTTCACCAAAAATATATACATCAATTCCTCTCATCGTAAGATTTTTCGCTACGGATTCTGCAAACATTTTTGATCCGATTCTCGTATCATAGCTTATCACTATCTGGGATTTTTTTTGCTTTGCCAAAAGATAATCTGCAACGCCCATAGTTGCTCTTCTTATAACTATCTCGTTTATTCTGTTGGTTCCTACGCCCATCTTGCCGCGAAGACCTGATGTGCCAAATGCCAGTTCTGAACAGAATCTATCATAAATCTGTTCCTGATTACCGGAAATGTCCTCAATTTCGGCTCTTAAATTATCAGGAAGGGCTTGTTCCTTCCACTGTGAATATTGTTTTAATATTTTTTCCATAATATCTTTATATCAATTTTTCCAATACTTCTTATCAATCATTACATTTGCTTTAATTCAACAAATTATTCTATCATATTTCCCATGATTTTTACACAGAAAATACACAAATTGATAATATAATTTAACCATATAATACATTAGGAGGGATTTATATGGACGATTGGAATAAATTCTCAGATAATCGTGACAGATTTGAAGAATACAGAAATTCTTCTCAGTACGATGCCGGTGCCGAATACGTCAAAAACAAAAAGCAACCCAAATATGTTACGCAAAAGGCATTTGTTATTACATTAATTTTCGCAATTATTCTTTCTGCTTTTGCGGGTGCAGGCGGCTTTTATCTCTGTTCAAACTACTTTGGTGGTTTTTCCTCAAACAAAACAATCAATGGTACAAACTACAGCCTTACAAAGGCAACCGGAAGCGAGCTCTCCATTCAGGAAATCATAGCAAAAAACGAAAATTCAGTAGTTGCTATAACCACTGAATCTGTATCTACAGATATCTGGGCAAGACAATATGTGACAAGCGGCGCAGGAAGCGGTGTCGTTTACAGCGAGGACGGGTATATCCTTACAAACAATCACGTAATCGACGGTGCCAGCACAATAACCGTTACTATGCATGATGGCAAAACCTACTCCGCATCTCTTGTGGCTTCCGACGATACATGTGATATTGCAGTGATTAAAATAAAAGCATCAAATCTTTCTCCTGTTACTATTGCTGCTGAGCAATCTCTTTCTGTGGGAGATCTTGCAGTAGCCATCGGTAATCCTTTAGGTACACTTGCAGGAACTGCAACAGAAGGAATTATAAGTGCTTTAGAGAGAGAGATAACCATCGATGGTAAAACAATGAATCTTATGCAAATCAGTTCTTCCATAAATCCTGGAAACTCCGGTGGTGGGGTGTTCGACCAGTACGGAAATCTAATAGGGCTTGTTGTTGCCAAGTCTTCAGGTTCCGACGTTGAAGGACTGGGCTTTGCAATTCCTGTTGATACGGTAAAATCCGTTGCCGACTCTCTCATTGAAAACGGATATGTAAAAGGCAGACCCGCCCTTGGAGTCACAATACTCGATTTAACATCTGCACAGGATGCTATGAAGTACGGCGTATCTGTCACAGGTGTTTATATCAAGGAAGTAACAAGCGAAGGCGCAAAAAAGGCAGGCCTTCAGGCAGGTGACTTAATCTATATGATAGACAAAGAGACCGTTACAAGCTCTCAAATGCTCATTTCGAAGGTGCGATCACATGAAGTAGGCGATAAGGTTACGCTGACAATAGTAAGAAATGACAAAATGAAGGATATTTCAGTAACACTTGGTGAATCCAACTAAAATCCGAATGAATTAGTCTTAATCAAACACAAAAATGTGCAAAGGACATTGCGACTGTCCGATGCACATTTTTTATTATTCAATATCTTCTTTTTTTCTTTTATATCGCACTGCTATATGGCGCTGCGGACGATTTCTTCAATCCTG
>JAQXRN010000208.1 GCA_029218545.1 Bacillota bacterium
GCTTACTTTGATAGTTCGATCCAATATTCTCCCCGCGAAGAATAGTACACATCGACAAAGCCGTCACTGACGAAAGAATCCACCGTTCTGCTGTAGGCTTCAGACGTTACAAGGGTCTCTTCACCTGTGGTCGGAATACAAACTGATGCAACAATACGATAAACAGTATTTTTTCCCTTTGTATATACATTTGGAGTCTCTTTGAATTCCCTGCCAAAGAAATAGGGATTGCGCTTTACTTCAACCACTTTTCCTCTTACCTTCGGACAGGATAACATAGCCTTCCTATGTGCAATCTTTTTCTTGTTTTTTGCATTCGATGTAACATCTGATACAATACACAAAAGTGCTAAAACAAGTGCAATAATTCCAAAAAGCTTTATATCAGAAAAGGTAGCTCCGCTACTGAGGAACATGGCTATAAGCACACCGGCGCCAATACAAACTGCCACTGCCAAAGCTAGTCCAATTCTTATTCGTGAATATCCAATAGGTATCATAAAATACTCCTTTCACATATTTAGCTTTCCGTAAGACGAATAATAAACGTATACTTTTAATCTCCACGCATAACTTCAAATCTTATGTTGCATTCAATCTCTCCGCAAGACTGGAAGTTATCGCTTTACTTTCAAAGATAAAATCAATTTTATTGACTATTTAAGTATTTTATACTGCTCATCCGTCACAGCCTCAAGCCATTCGTTTGAACCATCTTTTCCGGGAACTTCAATGGCAAGATGACTGAACCACGAATCTGGTGCAGCACCATGACAATGCTTCACTCCTGATGGAATATTAACGCAGCATCCCGGCTTCATTTCTATTGCATCCCATGGAGAAATGCTATGAGGATAATCAAATTATTGGTTGCTACCACACAGATATCCATCATAAAGTGCCTCAAGGTCTGATCGGCATTCCAGAAAGATTCTTCCAAGTTCCGGATCAAAATGTTCGCCCATGGATTCCTTAATGATAGCAAACGCTTTGTCATAGGAAAATGCTTCTTTATAACATCTTTTACTTACCAACGCATCAAATACGTCTGCAAGTGCCATAATCCTTGCCTCAACAGGAATATCCGTTCCCGACAATCCTTCCGGATACCCTTTACCGTTCCATTTTTCATGATGATAATGTGCTACATTTTTTGCAATCTCAACAAAGCTGTATTCTTCTACGCCCTGCAAAATATTCTCAACAATCCTTGCTCCCTCTTCTGCATGTTTCTTCATCTGAGCATATTCTTCTTCCGTATATTTCCCGGGTTTTCGTAAAATCTCATCATCTATGGCGATTTTCCCCAAATCATGCATTGGTGCAGCTTTTTCAACCTGACGCAAAAAATCATTGCTGATTCCCAGGACGTCACAATGTTTTTTCAGTCTTGCGGAAAATACTTTCACAACCGAACTGGTCCGCTTGATATGTCCACCGGTATTATTGTCCCGGCTTTCTACCATATCTGCCATACCAAGTACCATCATATCTTTGATATGTATTATATTTTCCGTTTTTTCTTCCACTTCTTTTTCCAGACTGGCATTGTATTGTTCTATAGTTTGGTAATACTTCTTTTCCAACGTCTGATCAGTCAACTCAACCAGATACCCTACTTTTCCCTTTTTGCTATATGAAATCTCTCTAATATCCAGACGAAAAAATTGTTCACCAATCTGAATTGTCTTTTTGTTCTCCTCCGTTTCATTCCATTGATAAAGTTTTTGCACTACATCTTTATAAAGTTCACTGTCTGTTTTGGGAATGACATGGTCAACCTCCCAGTTCTTTATTTCCGGAAAGATTTCCTTCATATAATCATTTGCACTGATATATCTGTATTTATTATCAAATACAATATATCCGTACTCTTTTATTTTCTCCATAGTAGCAACCACATTGGAGGACATATCAAACATGTTAACCCGTTCAAAATATTTTATCAAAAGTGAAATGCCGATTAGGTATCCTACAGACAGAAAACTGACATTAATGTGCAGCGAACGTTCCAAAATATACATGATAATAATGGAAAAACACGTAATACTTAAGGTCATCACAATCCGAATAGACAACTGCTTTCTACGGCTGATTGCATATAACAAATAGTAAATCATAATGGCAGCATACAGTAGCATCATCAAAGGATATAAAATATGTAAAGGACCGTAGGTTTTGACCAAATAATGATAACCATTTCCATATGCCAGCTCCACATGTTTGTAATAGATTCCTGATTTTCCAATGGTCATTACAAGGCATATGACTATGACAGAATATAGTATCATGACAGTTGCCACAATAGGGGAGAGTTTCTGGTTACACAGTTTTGCCAACACAAACACTGTCAGAAGCGGAGCAAAACAACCTCCTACATACAGAAATTTAATTGCCCAGATTGCCATTTCTATACTTTCTGCAGATGCCAGCATATATCGTCCCATACAATTAATTGTTACTACGATACTAAAAAGCACAAGCAACGTATCTACATTTTTATTTCTGAGCAAAATGCTTCCTGCCATAATTAAGGTAAGTAAAAATACGATAAAATAAAACCATGTTACCATTTTTCTCCTCCGTAAAATTCAAATTTCATTTCCTATTGTACCACGCACATTTCTTGCATTCCACTTATATTTTTGTAAAGATTTTGAAAAAGGCAGACTGCTAATCTATAGAAATCCGACTGAAAAATTACCACACTTCTAAACTATCTTCTGCATTAATCCAAGCTTGCATTTCTCCATCCAACACTAAGCGTGCATACTCCATAGGTTCATCAATCGCAAGAGCGTTCAATGCACACTGTGAATTGGGTGTGGTTCTTAATCCATTCTCTGCCTTATTACAATCAATGCGTAAGAGCATATTATCAAAAGTGGTTACATCAATACTATTGTAGTATTGGTTGTATGTAGCATATATAAATTTCATAGCTTTTTCGTCCTTTCAAATTCATTACAGATAAGCTGGTTGTATTGATAAATAATTATGTGTCCTAGAATTATCCTTTAGAACGCGAAACACAGGTATAATGGATTTTTTTGTTGCTTCATTTTGGATATAGGATATAATGATAAAAAAGGAGGAATCATTTATGGACGCAAAAGTAAAAGAACTCGCAGACATTTTAAAGGAAAGTAATAACATTGTATTTTTTGGTGGGGCAGGGGTTTCTACTGCTTCTAATATTCCTGATTTTAGAAGCTCAAATGGCCTATTTAGCCAAAAATTAAATCAGCATTTTACCCCAGAGCAATTAGTCTCTCATACCTTTTTTGTTCGCTATCCAGAGGAGTTTTATGAATTCTATAAGGATAAATTAATCTATCCAGAAGCAAAGCCAAACGATTGTCATATTGCTTTGGCAAAATTAGAGGAAATGGGGAAATTAAAGGCAATTGTAACTCAAAATATTGA
>JAQXRN010000209.1 GCA_029218545.1 Bacillota bacterium
AATTTTTATATGCAATTTTGAGGGTTTTACTATTATCCTCTAATATTTTGAGTTGGCTTAATATCAGGGGTTTGCTTGCTATTTGACTATACAAAGAGCTGTCTTTTTTTATTCCTTGTTCTTTGCCGTTGTGGTAGATTGAATAATAATTTTTGCCATCTCTTGTACGGATTTTTAAATGTCCCTTTGGAATGTTGTTTAATACACGATAAAGATATTGTATTTCTAATTCAGTCTCTCGTATTAGCTTTTCTACACATGATATTATAGAATACATTTGTTTTTACCTCCCATATGTAAATATGGAATATTTTAACATTTTTACTTTTTATTTTCAGTACAATTATGAAAAAAATTTAAATGTGGAGAATTTGTGAGAATTCCCCGAATTGCCGTGACTTGCCAGGCAGAATCGGGGAAACTGCCAGTTTTCAAGGCCTGCCGAAGCAGTTTTCCCCGATTCAGGGACTTCCTTTGCTACTAGCCGGGGAAATTCAGCGGTCAAGGGCTGTTCGGCGGTCAGAATTCCCCGAATAGCCGTGACTTGCCAGGCAGAATCGGGGAAACTGCCGGTTTTCAAGGCCTGCCGAAGCAGTTTAGTACCTCGTAAAGCTTTCATCCCGCTATCCTTACAAAATTCTTAAGAAATATTAAAAGAATTTCCTTTTAATTGACACGTTCATTTATAAATATTACAATTTCTTTAGCAAATATTTGAAAAGGGGTTTTACTATGCTGAAGCTAAAAAATGTATCGAAATTTTATTACAGCAAAGGCGTTATTGCCAGTGGATTCTCCAGAGTAAATCTTGAACTCAATATGGGTGAGTTTGTAGTTATTACAGGGGAATCCGGAAGCGGTAAGTCCACATTGCTGAATGTGCTTTCAGGTCTTGATACTTATGAAGAAGGCGAGATGTATATAAACGGCCAGGAAACCAGCCATTATACTGAAGCTGATTTTGAAGAGTATAGACGAAAATATGTGGGCAACATTTTCCAGAACTTCAATCTGATTAACAGCTACACTGTCTATCAGAATGTTGAATTGGCATTGCTCTTAAATGGGGAAAACAAAAAAGATATTGAAGAAAAGGTTAACGAAATAATTGACAAGGTAGGGCTTACTGCGTTTAAAAAGACAAAGTGCTCAAAACTTTCAGGTGGTCAGAAACAGAGAGTTGCCATCGCAAGAGCTCTTGCTAAGGAAACACCGATTATCGTTGCCGATGAACCGACAGGTAACCTTGATACAGAATCTGCAGCGGAGGTTATAAAGCTTCTGGCAGAGATAGCAAAGGATAAGCTTGTTATCATCGTTACCCATAACATTGAACAGGTTGAACACCATGCAACAAGACTTATTAAGATGCATGACGGAAAGGTCTTCGAAGACAAAGTAGTTAAAAACACTGCTATTGAAGATGCCGATGTAGCAAGAGACTACAGAGATATTACTTTCCTGAACAGATTGAGACTTGGATTCAGGAATGCCTTCAACATTCCAACAAAGACACTTCTTATTTTTGCAGTGTTTACACTTATAGCATTTGCAGTAGGAAGTACTTACTCCTCCTTCCAGAAGATGGAATACGATAATTCGCTTGTCGGATATAATCAGTTTTTCAACGACACCTCTGACAAAAGAGTGGTTATAAACAAACCGGACAGAAGTCAAATAACACAGGAAGAATTTGATAAACTTGAGGCACTGCCAAATGTTAAAAAAGTAGTCAAGGATGATGTGATGATAGACTACGAAAACAGTATTTCAGACAAGGAGTATAACTATTATTTTTATGGCAATTTTTCTGATATCAAGAATTTCGACGGCGAAATCACCTACGGAAGAATGCCTGAAAACCCTAATGAGATAGTAATTGAAGGCAGAGAAGACGACTATTATTTGAGCGACAGAACTGAGGATGTTCTTGGCAAAACGTATTATCTGGATGTGTATAATGCTAACGGTGACCGAATTGAGGACAATCCATTTACCGTAGTAGGCATATATATAAACAACGATTCGATTAGATGGGAAAATATATTCTATGGCGGAGAGGAAATTCTAAGCCAGGTTAGAAGTGCCTCTGCATCACAGTACTATGATCTAAAAACGCTGTTTGAAGGTTCATATTATTCATCTTATCCAGGTGAAGGAAGCTTTTATGTCGTTACAAGCGATAAAGTACCTGAGGGTAAAGCTTATGCAGATAGCGAGCTCAATGGCATGGTTGCAAGCGGTAACTGCGTGGGAAAAGAGATTGAAATAAGCACAAGCAGCATCTATGCTAAAAATTCAATCAAGCTCACAATTGCAAAGACTTATAATAAGGCAAATTACAAGAGCTTGATGGGAGAAGCATATAAAGATGACTACAAGGGAAGGCTGTTCATTAATCCTTCGGACTACGATAAGCTGATGAATAACGGCATTTTCCAGAGCTCAGTATATGTCAAAGATTCAAAGATTCTTGACGAAACATTATCTGAGGTTCAGGGACTTGGCTTTAACACTCTTGCTATGAGAGATGCCCTTGACAAAGAATCAGCAGAAATGATGCACATAGTTTCCATGTTCAAAACCTTTGTAATCGTATCTCTTATCATTGCACTTTTCTTCATTTCTTACTTCATATTGCAGATAGTATTGAAGTCAAGAAATGCATACTACACAACAATAAGAACTCTAGGTGGCTCTAGAAAGATTCTTAAACAGATGCTTGACATCGAACTTATTACAATTGCCGTACTTGCATATGGATTCTTTATGGGAGTAATGGGTCTTGTTTACGGAGGAGTTATTACTAACGAATCCATCGTAGAACTTGCAGATTATCTGACTCCTCTAAATTATGCAATTATGTTTGTCGTTATAGTTATGATGGCATTCCTGATTTCAACAAGATTTGCAAGAAGACTGTTTAAGAATTCCGTTATGAGTACATTTAGGGAGGAGGTGTAGTAAATGATTAGATTAGAAGGGGTTAATAAATATTTTAACAAAGGCAAGAGAAACGAGCTTCATGTAATAAATAATACAACCTTGGAACTAGGTTCAAGCGGACTGGTTGCTTTGCTTGGTCCTTCAGGATCCGGTAAGACCACACTGTTAAACGCAATAGGTGGTCTTGACAGAGTCAACAAGGGTGACATATACGTTGATGGCCAAAAGATAACCGGAAGAGCTGCGGCTAAAATCGATAAGATAAGAAACCTTAATATCGGTTATATTTTCCAGGATTACAAACTGGTTGAAAACATGACCGTTTATGAAAATGTATCCATGGTTCTCAAGATGATAGGAATCAAGGACGAAGAGGAAAGAAAAAAGAGAATCAGTTATATCCTTGAAAGCGTGGGAATGTACAGATACAGAAACCGTATGGCAGGAATGCTTTCAGGTGGTGAAAGACAGAGAGTAGGGATTGCAAGAGCCCTCGCCAAGAATCCTAAGATTATTATTGCCGACGAGCCAACAGGGAACCTTGACAGCGGAAACACCATTGAGATTATGAACATAATCAAGGCTATTTCCAAGGATAGACTGGTTGTTCTGGTTACTCACGAGGTTGAATTAGCAAAATTCTATGCATCGAGAATAATCGAGCTAAAGGACGGCAAAATAGAAAAGGACTACGAAAATATAACCGATGACAGCCTGAATTACAGAATTGACAATAAATTCTATCTTAAGGACTTTGAAAAGCAAGAGGATGCAAGTACTGAGTCTGTAAAGATGAACTTCTATGGAAGCAAAAATGATGACATAGGCATTGATATCGTAGTTAATAATGGCAATATTTACATCAAATCAAGGAATAACCAGCACATCGAAGTTGTTGACAACAATTCCAGCATTGAATTCGTTGATGACCATTTTCAGGAGATGGATAAATCTCTCTACGAAGATTACAAATTTGAATTTGATGACATTGTGGATTCCAATATTAAGGAAAAATACAGTTCAATAATAGGAATTTGGCCTTCGCTTAAAAATGGTTTTAGAAAGATTGCCTCATATCCGCTGATTAAGAAGCTTTTGCTTATCGGATTTGTACTTGCGGGCATTTTCATCACCTATTCCTACAGCAGTATTTATGCAAGCTTCGATATTCACGATAAAGATTTTATAAACAGCAATAGGTCATATCTGTATGCTAAAATGCCAAATCTTTCGGTGGAAAAGTATGAAGAATACGAAAAACTTCCAAGTGTAGAATATATGCTGCCTAAGGATGGTAAAGCAAATTTCGTCATGGACCTGAACTACTATTATCAGACTTCATATGCACAGAATACACTTAATGGAGCTTTAACCGATATCAATCATATTTCTGAGGAAGATATCGTCTACGGAAGAATGCCTCAAAATGAATATGAAATCGTTGCAGATAAGCTTGCTGTTGAAACAATGTTCAAGAGAGGTTACTCAAATCAGGTAGGCATAAGTTCTGTAGAAGATGTTTTAGATACAGAAGTTAAGATTGCAAATATGAGGCCGTTTAAGGTTGTAGGCATTACCGATTCTGTTCAGCCTGTAATTTATATGGACAAATCACTGATGCTGGATGTTATCTATAACTCTAGAAGTGAAAATGAAGAGGAAGATTTAGATTCAGCAGAAAGCAGTAAAATATTAAATTATGCTACTGTTGACAAAGCTTATACCTTGAAGCAGGGAAGACTGCCTCAGAATGATTATGAGACAATTATTCCATACAGCCAGAGATACGATTTTCCGTTAAATAAACAGGTAGATGAAAAGGTGAATGATAAAAAGCTTACAGTTGTGGGCTATTATGAAAGTTCAGAAAATTTAAATGTTTTCCTTGTAAATCAAAGCACAATAAAGTATGCTATGGTTAGCAAAGCTGGAGGCTTTACTGTAGCGCCTACAGATAAGGAAGAGGCTATTTCTGAATTCCGCGACGGTCAGAATGTTAACATCAAAGACATCTACGCATCTGCAAAAAAAGAATATACGGAAAGCAGACGAAGCTCAACAAAGATGACGCTGATACTAGGCTTAATTGTTCTTGGTATTTCACTGATTGAAATACTGCTCATGACTAGATCTTCATTCTTGTCCAGAATTAAGGAAATAGGAATTTTCAGAGCCATCGGTGTTAAGAAAACTGACATCTATAAGATGTTCCTAGGTGAGATTTTGGCACTTACCACAATGAGCAGCTTACTAGGTATAATAGGTATGTCTTATGCGCTAGGCAAGCTTTGCAAAATATCTTATATAAGTACAATGTTTGCCATGAATCCTGTTGTGTTCTTCGGCGCAGTAATTACAGTATATGTATTCAACTCAATCGTTGGACTAATACCTGTATTTAACACTATGCGCAAGACACCTGCAGCAATCCTGGCAAGATATGATGTGGATTAATTATGACAGAAAAAATCAATTTAAAGAACTTACAATTAAATGAAATGGAACAGCTCCTGACAGAGCTGGGTGAACCGAAATTCAGAGCCAAGCAGATTTTTGCTTGGCTCTATAAGGGTGTAGAAAGCTTCGAGCAGATGACAAATGTGCCCCAGAACCTTAAGGAAAAACTTCAGGAAGCAGGAGCATATTTAGGTCTGTTATCTCCTGCCAAAGTGCAGGTTTCAAAGCTTGATGGTACAAGAAAATATCTCTTTGAGCTTGAAGATGGAAACGCAATTGAAAGCGTTTTTATGAAATACAAATATGGAAATACAATCTGTATCTCATCTCAGGCCGGATGCAGAATGGGATGCAAATTCTGTGCATCAACTATAGGTGGGTTATCAAGAAACTTAGAGCCGGGTGAGATGCTAGAACAGCTTCTTGCGGCCGAAAGAGATACGGGAGAAGCAATTAATCACATTGTTGTAATGGGCACAGGGGAGCCCTTTGATAACTATGAAAATCTTTCCGCCTTTATTAGGATAATAAACGATAAAAACGGCAGGAATCTTGGGATGCGCAATATTACAATTTCAACCTGCGGCCTCGTACCTATGATAGAAAAGTTCGGTCATGACTTTCCACAGGTTAACCTTGCAATTTCCCTTCATGCTCCAAATAACACCATTAGAAACTCAATGATGCCTGTTAACAAAGCTCATCCTATGGAAACTCTCATTGAAGCCTGCAGAAAATATACAGAAGCAACTTCTAGAAGAGTGACTTTTGAATATACTCTTGTAAAGGGCGTCAATGACTCTGAAAGGGATGCTCTTGAACTGGCATCGGTGCTAAAGGGAATGCTCTGCCATGTGAATCTTATACCTCTGAACAAAGTCGAAGAAACAGGCCTCGATACCACAGACCAAAGGACTGCACAGGCTTTCCGCAAAACCCTTGAAAACAAGGGAATTCCGGCTACAATCAGACGAGAATTAGGCGATGATATCGATGGCGCATGCGGGCAGCTTAGACTTGAACGAAAAAAATAAATTCCCATTGAAAAGATGATAATGATATTGTATAATGGAAAAAATGAAATAATAAAATCAGTGATGATTTTACATAGGAGGAGATTACCATGATAAAATTATTAGTTGGACACAAAGGCAGCGGCAAAACTAAACAGATGATCGATCTTGCTAATGAATCCGTTAAGGACGCAAAGGGCAGCATCATCTTTATTAACAAGAACCAGAGATTAATGTATGATCTTAAATATAGAATCAGAGTAATCTGCATGGAAGATTTTGAACATGTTACTAACAGTGACGAATACATAGGTTTCTTATACGGAGTTATCAGCTCTGACCATGACATTGAAACAATCTACATTGACAGCATTCTTAAGCATGCAGATTTCGCATTAGGCGATCTTCCTGAATTTATTGAAAGACTTAAGGACATCTCCAAGAACTACGGCATGGACTTCGTAGTAAGCGTAAGCGCAGAAAAGGAAGAAATGATTGGTGTAGATTTCGAAGGTTGCGAAATCTTAAACTAATATTGAATTTGAAAGCAACAGGCGATGGGCAACCATCGCCTTATCTTTTAGAGGTGGATAATTTGATTAACTTAAATGAAATAAAAGAATCATTAAATAACAGAGAAATAAAGGCAATAGGCAAGCATAAGTATTTTAGTGTTATCGTACCTATTGTTGAAACAGAGGAAGGACTTAGCTTTCTGTTTGAGGTAAGAGCAAGCAAGCTGAGAACTCAGCCGGGAGATATCTGCTTCCCGGGTGGAAACATAGAAGCCGGGGAAACACCTTTAGAATGTGCACTGCGTGAAACAAAGGAAGAGATAGGAATAGAACTTTCTGAGAGTAATATTTTGGGACGATTTGATACTATGTATGGATTTTCCGGATATTCCCTGTTTACCCATGTAGCCACCATAGGCAAAGATGAACTCACAAAGCTTTCCATCAATGAGGAAGAGGTTGAAGAAGTGTTCACTGTGCCTATCCAGTTCTTTGTTGATAACCCTGCCAAGAACTATGATTTAGATGTAGTTTCCAAGACAGAGGATTTCCCTTATGAAGAGACAGGAATTTCCCCAGACTACAAGTGGAGAGTAGGCAAAAATGTCCTGCCTTTCTACAGATATGAGGATAAGAAAATCTGGGGTGTAACTGCAAGAATTGTTGACTGGTTTGTAAAGGAACTTTTGTAATAGATTTCTTAAAAGAAGGTGTATAATAGTTTTAGTTATTGTTGGAATAGAGTCTACTTCAATTGTTGTTGTGTATAAAAATGCTTACACATCATATACAGTCAATGTAAAAAGAGGGTAAAAGTATACTGTTAAATACAATGCTCCTACTGACTGTGGAATACCAAAAGGTATAGCGTATTTTATTGGGAAAATATCATGGATATAAAGAATAAAAAAGAACGTACAAGAATGATCAAGACTAATGCATTTTGGATAAAAAGCTTTTTTTTGTTTTGTTCGATAAAAGCTTTATTTATTCTTTGTGTCAAAGTGACCATGTTGTTATTTGATGATGCTACATGTGCTTCTTTTGCTAAGAGTTTTCTGTTTGATAGCGGTCTAATAATATTAGCCCTTATTATGTTGTCAAAATACCATTTTAGGATATCACAAAAGGGCAAACCAAATTTAGACCTGATTATGAAAGGTATAGGGGCTCTATTAATATGCCAAATTATGTGTGCCATAATATTTGGTGGTAATGATAAGGGATTGTTATGGGATGCTTTTTCACAGTATAAGTTTATTACTTTTATCCTAGTAGTATTTTTAGGACCCATTGCAGAGGAATTGTTTTTTCGAGGTGTCGTATTAAATCTCTTAAAGAAAGAAAATGCATACTTTTCCATGATGCCAATAATTTTAAGCAGTTTAATATTTGCAATTATGCATAATGAGCTACAAAGTTGTATGTATAATTTCTTTGCAGGGTGTATTTTTGCAGCAATATATGAAAAACGAGGGGTAATATGTGATAATATGATTTGTCATTCCTTAATGAATTTTTTTGTTCTTATTATTCAGATGTACATATAGAAGTGTAGAATTGAGAGTCTTTTGATGCTTATGTACTTCACTTTTTAAGTTTAGGAACCCTGTTGGTGCTATAAGGGCAAAAAAGAACAGTTGTATAAAGGACCGAATGACAGAAAAAAGTTTCTAGAGAAACTATGAGTGGGTGTTTTGGTTAAGGCAGATAATCTCATTGATTGGTTTGGCATAATTCTAGCTGTTTCGTTCAACTTTTATTAAACAAGCCCATTCTGGGATATAGCGTGTGTGCAAGAAAAAGGATATAGAAAAGTA
>JAQXRN010000210.1 GCA_029218545.1 Bacillota bacterium
ACTTCATTTCAGGTGACAGATATGCGTCTATTCCTCTAATCTTATTAAATGAGAATACAGGAACCTTAACATACCATCTGTCTTTTTCCTTAGGATAAAGGTCGAAGATTCCTTGTTCCTTGAGGCTCTTGCCGAGGATTACTTCAGTTGCAATATCTGCAAGACTGTAGCCGGTTGCCTTTGAAAGGAATGGAACAGTTCTTGATGAACGAGGGTTTACTTCGATAATATATACATTGTCATCCTTATCTACTATAAACTGAATGTTATATAAGCCTACGATACCGATTCCCATACCCAGCTTCTTAGCATACTGAAGGATTGTTCCCTTAACCTTGTCGGAAATACTGAAAGTAGGATATACGCTGATAGAGTCACCGGAGTGTACTCCTGTTCTTTCAACAAGTTCCATTATGCCCGGAACGAATACATCTCTGCCATCGCAGATTGCATCTATTTCAACTTCCTTACCGATAATGTATTTGTCTACCAGTACAGGCTTATCTTCATCGATTTCTACAGCAGTCTTTAAGTACTGTCTTATCTGTTCTTCGTTTGCAACAATCTGCATTGCTCTACCGCCTAAAACGAAGCTTGGTCTAACAAGTACCGGATATCCGATTTCTTCTGCGGCTTTAACACCATCTTCGATGTTTGTAACTGCTCTGCCCTGTGGCTGAGGGATTTCAAGTTCCTTTAGAATCTTTTCGAAACTGTCTCTGTTTTCTGCTCTTTCGATAGCTTCGCAGTCAGTTCCTATAATCTTAACGCCTCTTGCTTCTAATGGTGCAGCCAGATTGATTGCAGTCTGTCCGCCTAATGAAGCGATAACGCCTTCAGGCTTTTCGAATTCGATGATGTTCATTACATCTTCAACTGTTAAAGGTTCAAAGTAAAGTTTGTCGCCTGTTGTATAGTCAGTGGAAACTGTTTCAGGGTTATTGTTGATGATAATCGCTTCATAACCTGCATTCTTAATTGTTGTTACTGCATGTACAGTTGAGTAGTCAAATTCTACACCCTGACCGATACGGATAGGACCTGCACCGAGAACGATAATCTTCTTCTTATCTGTCAGTACTGAAGCATTTTCGTCTGTGTATGATGAGTAGAAGTAAGGAATATATGCACCTGTGTGTAATGTATCTACCATCTTGTAAACAGGCATCAGTCCCTTTTCTTTTCTCAGGTTGTATACTTCAACTTCTTCCATATTCCAAAGTTTAGCAACAAACTTGTCTGAGAAGCCCATTTTCTTAGCCGATTTCAATACTTCCAAATCGCCAACATTATTCTTCAGTTCAACTTCCTTTTCAACAATCTTCTTGATTGATTCTAAGAAGTAGGAAGTAATCATTGTAACTTCGTGAATCTTTTCGATGGAAACACCGTTACGAATAAGCTGTGCAACAGCAAATACAGTATCATCTCTGAACTGTGAGATGTATTCCATCATATCTTCATTTGACATGTCATCAAACTTATCCATGTGGAAATGGCATACGCCTGTTTCAAGAGATCTTACTGACTTAAGCAGACATTCTTCTAAGTTTGAACCGATACCCATTACTTCTCCTGTTGCCTTCATCTGAGTGCCGAGAAGGTTCTGGGCAGATGCGAACTTATCGAATGGGAATCTTGGAACCTTTGCTACGATGTAATCAAGGGATGGTTCCTTTGCAGCAGTTGTATTTGCAATCTGTATTTCTTCAAGACCCATACCAACTGCAATTTTAGCAGTAACTCTTGCAATCGGATATCCGCTGGCCTTGGAAGCAAGAGCAGATGAGCGGGATACTCTAGGGTTTACTTCGATTAGATAATATTCGCTTGTTTCAGGGTTTAATGCAAACTGAACGTTGCATCCGCCTTCAATCTTTAATTCGCGGATAATCTTAATGGCACTGTCATTAAGCATCTTCATGTCGTGATCGTTTAAAGTAAGAATTGGTGCAACTACCAGAGAGTCACCTGTATGAACACCTACCGGGTCGATGTTTTCCATTCCGCAGATGGTGATTGCCTTATCGTTTGAGTCACGCATTACTTCAAACTCAATTTCCTTATAACCCTTTACACTCTTTTCGATAAGAACCTGATGTACAGGAGAAAGTTTGAAAGCGTTAGTTCCGACTTCAATCAGTTCTTCTTCAGAATATGCGAAGCCGCCGCCTGTTCCGCCTAGTGTGAAGGCAGGACGAAGTACTACAGGATATCCGATTTCCTTTGCTGCGGCCTTAGCTTCTTCAAGGTCATATGTAATCTTTGAAGGGATTACAGGCTCTCCTATGGATTCGCACATTTCCTTAAACAGTTCACGGTCTTCAGCTCTTTCTATACTTGTGCTGCTTGTACCAAGGAGTTCCACTCTACATTCTCTAAGTACACCCTTTCTTTCAAGCTGCATTGCAAGGTTAAGACCTGTCTGTCCGCCAATTCCCGGAAGAATTGCATCCGGTCTTTCATAACGAAGAATCTTCGCAATATATTCCAGTGTCAAAGGTTCCATGTAAACCTTATCCGCAATAGTTGTATCTGTCATTATTGTAGCAGGGTTGGAGTTTACAAGTACAACTTCATAGCCTTCTTCTTTTAGCGCTAGGCAAGCCTGTGTACCTGCGTAGTCGAATTCTGCAGCCTGGCCTATAACGATAGGACCTGAACCGATAATTAGAATTTTCTTAAGATCTGTTCTCTTTGCCATTTTAATTCATCTCCTTAGTCTATTTGTTTTATTTATATACAATTCTGCCGTCTTTTACGGTCAAAACGCATTTACCGAATACTTTTGTACCTTCAAATGGTGTTGCTTTTCCTTTTGACAAGAAATCGTCAGGATTAATTTTATATTCCTCATTTAGGTTCCATATTGAGAAATCATTGCCCAGTGGGATATTAAACCTCTTTCTAGGATTTGTAACCAAAAGCTCAACTGCCTTTTCCATGGAAATAATTCCTGTCTTTACGAGATAAGTATATACCAGCGGGAAAGCTGTTTCAATTCCTACAATGCCAAAGGCTGATTTTTCTAGTCCCCTTGATTTTTCCTCTTCTGAATGAGGTGCATGGTCTGTAGCAATCATGTCGATTGTACCGTCTTTGATTCCTTCAATTAAAGCAATCTTGTCTTCTGCTCCCCTAAGAGGCGGATTCATCTTGAACTTGCCGTCTTCCTTAAGGTTGCTGTCATCAAGAATCAGATAATGAGGGGCAGTTTCGCAAGTAATGTCCACACCACCCTTCTTAGCCTGTCTGATCAGTTCAACAGTTTCCTTGGTAGAAATATGACATACATGGTATGGGCATCCTGTTTCTTTTGAAAGCTTGATATCTCTTGCCACCTGCTCATATTCGCTGGCAGAGCAGATTCCCCTATGTCCATGTTCTTTAGCATATTGTCCATCATGTATATAACCGCCGCGGAGCAGGTCGTTGACCTCGCAGTGAGCGACTATCATGCTTCCCAGAGCCTTTGCGCGGGTCATTGCTTCTCTCATCATATCTTCATCCTGCACACCTCTGCCGTCGTCGGAAAAGGCAATTGCCATTTTGCCTATGGACTCGAGATCACTCATTTCTTCGCCCTTCTGTCCGATTGTAATTGATGCATATGGGAAAACATCAATGCATGCATCTTTTTCGATGATGTCAAGCTGAGCCTTAAGATGTTCTACACTGTCGGGAACGGGGTTTAGATTAGGCATGGTGCAAACTGCAGTATATCCGCCCCTTGCAGCCGCTCTGCAGCCGCTTTCAATTGTTTCCTTATATGAAAAACCCGGTTCTCTAAAGTGCACATGTACGTCACAAAAACCGGGTAAAATAGTGTATTCAGGAGTATTAAAGGCACTGATGCCGCTGTCAAAAAGTTCATCTTCTAAAGAAAACATAACTTCTGTCTCATAGTTTGTATTAATCTTTTGAACCTTGTCGAATTCTCTCATTGTTTTTCCTTTCTCAAAACAAAAAAGCCTTGCCAAATCAATCTCATTAGGCAAGACAAAATACACACAAACATAGGGCACAAGCATATTCTTATGTCTTGCGTCCAAATATCATATTCATTCAATCTTGCCGATCTCTCTGTATCGTTTTTAAAGATTTATCTTATGTATGATAACACAAGAGCCTCCATTTGTCAATGAAGGCTCAAAAATTATTCTTCAATTCCCCATGTTTTTGTTTGAGGATAGCTACCAAAGCTTTGTTTACTCTGTGGGACAGAGATAACAGACTCTGCAGAATATACATAATCTTCTGACTTAAATTCTTCAATGGCACTGTTCTTAGCAATGATATAAGCTCCGGAAATGCACATATCATGAGCATCGATTCTATCTGCAATATTGTGGATTTCATTTTTTAGATTTTCATATCCATTAAATGTAACCAGTGAAGTGGCTGTTTCTCCATCTTTGTCTGTAAATTTTGCTTCGATTCCCTCTATGGTTATCTTATATTTTTGTTCAAATTCCTCCAGATCCCTTACAGCGACGTTCCCTGTAAAGGTTACAGTACATTTCAGATTAACGAAATCTGTTTGTTTAACCTTATCTAACACTGCATCAGGTCCTATGACTAGTACTGTCGCTACTAAAATAACCATAATTGCCGCAAAAATAATCATTATTTTTTT
>JAQXRN010000211.1 GCA_029218545.1 Bacillota bacterium
CTCCTATTCAATAATTGTTCCGATATCTTCACCGAGAACTGCCTTCATTACATTACCTTCCTCTGAGATAGCGAAGACATGAATTTTAATGTTATTATCTTTACAAAGTGTAGCCGCTGTTAAATCCATAACCTTAAGATCTTTTTCAACGACTTCCATGTGTGTAAGTCTGCTGAACTTCTTGGCATCAGCATGGATTACAGGGTCTTTATCATATACTGCATCTACGTTTTTAGCCAATAAAATCGTATCTACATCCATCTCAGCCGCTCTCAATGCAGCTGTAGTATCTGTTGAGAAGAACGGACTGCCTGTACCAGCTCCGAATATTACGATATCTCCATGTTCTAGATGGCTTAAAGCCTTTCTTCTTGCATACGGCTCTGCAATCTCTCTCATCTCGATAGCGGTTTGAACCTTCGTAGGTACACCAAGGGCAAGAAACGCATCCTGAAGCGCCAATGAATTCATAACGGTAGCCAGCATTCCCATATAGTCAGCTGTAGCTCTGTCCATATCCTTGCTGGTTCTTCCTCTCCAGAAGTTTCCTCCTCCAACAACGATTGCAACCTGCACACCGAGGTCATGTATCTGCTTAACCTGCTGGGCAACCTTTCTTGTCATTTCTTCATTGATACCAAAGCGCTGTTCTCCTGCCAACGCTTCTCCACTGATTTTTAGCAACACTCTGTTATATACCGGTTTCATTTTTAATACCTCTCATTTTGTTAAATGCATGCTCAAATTATTATATCATATCTTCCATGTTGTAATAAAGTTGTTTTTACTTTTTTTGCTTTTTTATTGATTAAGCATCTGGGTAGAATATAGTTTTTTGTACTCGCCATCCTTGTCAATAAGCTGCTGGTGACTGCCGCATTCCTGAATTCTGCCCTTTTCTATAAGTACAATCCTATCAGCATCCCTGATAGTTGACAGGCGGTGAGCTATTATTATGGTAGTCCTTCCTTTTGATAACTCATTAAATGCCTTTTGTATCTGCTGCTCAGTAATGGTGTCGAGGGCTGAGGTTGCTTCATCAAGAATCAGAATTGGAGGATTTTTGAGGAAAATTCTCGCAATGGAAACTCTTTGCTTCTGACCTCCGGAAAGAAGCGTTCCACGTTCGCCTACATATGTTTCAAAGCCGTCAGGCATATTCATAATATCTTCGTATATTTCTGCCTTCTTTGCTGCTTCAATTACCTCCTCATATGTCGCTTCAGGCTTTCCATACCTTATATTTTCATATATCGTGTCTGCAAAGAGAAAGACATCCTGCTGAACTATTCCTATGCTTCTTCTTAATGAACTTTTTGTAAGGTCTCTTACGTCCTTTCCGTCTATGGAAATACTTCCGCCCTCCACATCATAAAATCTCGGTATTAGTTGGCACAGAGTAGTTTTTCCCCCTCCGGAATGTCCCACAACCGCTATATTCTCGCCTGCAGCAATATCAAGGGAAACATCCTTTAGAACGTTCTTATCCATTCCATACCCGAATTCCACATTCTTTATCTCTATATTGCCCTTAACATTTTTCAATTCAACAGCATCAGCCTTTTCTGCAATTGAAGGTTCGATTTCCATAATCTCCACAAATCGTTTAAGCCCTGCAATACCGTTTGTATACAGCTCCGCTAATGTGGCAAGCTTTCTTACAGGTGTCACAAAGCTGGTAATATACATGGTAAAGGTTATAAGGTCGATATATGTCATCTGATCGTCCATTATCAGCCATCCGCCAAAGGCAATTACTGCAACCTGCAGAATACATACAAAAAACTCAATGGACGCATTGAATCTGCCCATGGACTTGTAATAGTCGTTTTTAGAGTTTTTGTAGGTGTGATTAGTCCTTTTAAAACGTGCAAAATCACCCTTCTCATTGTCGAAAGCTTTAGAAGTCTTCATTCCGGAAATGGTGGATTCAATGTCGGCATTAATGTCTGCCATCTTGATCTTAACCTTCATGGAGTTGTTTATCATGCTCTTTCTGCACATGAGAACCACACCTAGAAAGAGGGGAATCATAATTAAGACCACAACTGCAAGCTTCCATTGTACTGCAAACATGACACTTACAGCACCAATAATGGTAGCCAGAGATATGAGAAGATCTTCAGGGCCGTGATGAGCAAGCTCTGTAATTTCAAAGA
>JAQXRN010000212.1 GCA_029218545.1 Bacillota bacterium
CAGGATAAGATATGTAAACTGTATCCAGAAGGTGGAATTGAGGAATCTGGAAAACTGTCATTATCCACACAATTCTCAAGAGACAGGCACCTACCAGAGATACCAGCATTGGCACTACAGAATATCCCAGCCCCCTGAGCACACCAACCAGAGTATCCATTATTCCACAAAGGAAGTACCACACACTGACGTAAGACATTCTCTTAAGCCCTTCCAGAACTACCGCATGGCTTGTGGTATAAAGTCCCAGCAAAGTATTTCCTGCCAGATATGCAAAATTACCTAAAACCAACCCTGTAACCGTTACACAAGCAACAGATTTTATCATAATTTTGTTTATTCTTTCATATCTGCCTGCTCCCACATTCTGGCTTGTAAAGGAAAGAGCTGCCTGATAGAAGGAGTTCATGGCAACATACACAAAGCCCTCAATATTTGCGGCTGCTGCACTTCCGGCCATGGAAACATCTCCGAAGGAGTTTATGGATGCCTGGATTATCACATTTGACAGTGAGAAAAGCGTACTCTGAATCCCTGCCGGCAGCCCGATTTGAAGTATCATCTTAAGCTTATCCTTATGTAACCTGAGTTTCTTAAAGGAAAATCTGAATCCTCCTGTTTCATGGATAAGACACCTTAATATTAGCAATGCACTTATACACTGAGAAGTTACTGTAGCAATGGCAACACCTGCCACATCCATATTCATTGCAGCAACAAACAACAGATTCAGGCTGACATTTATTATTCCTGCAAAACTCAAATACATTAATGGTCTCTTTGTATCTCCCTTAGCTCTCAGCAAAGCGCTGCCGAAATTATAAAACAGCGTAGCCGGCATCCCCAGAAAATATATTCTTAAATATAGTGCAGAAAGGTCTATTACCGTATCAGGTGTATCCATAAGCATCAGAATGGGCTTTGATGCTATCACGCCTATTACGGCAAGTGCCACACCGCTGATTAGGCTGAGAAGAAGTGAGGTATGAACAGTCTTGCTTAGTTCATTGCCTCTCTTTGCACCAAAATATCTTGCTGCAAGAACATTGGCACCAACAGAAAGTCCAATAAACAGGTTTGATAAAAGCAGTATGAGTGATGTTGTAGATCCTACTGCCGCCAGAGAATTGTCCCCTGCAAATCTTCCCACCACTATTATATCGGCTGCATTGAATAACAGCTGCAGCATGCTCGAACACATCAGAGGCAATGTAAATATAAGAAGTTTTTTTAGAATGGGACCATTGCACATATCCATTTCATATTTTGACTTTGGTTCCCCATTTCCTTCATTGCTTATCTTCTTTATTTTCTTTATCTGCTCTCTTGATTTTATCTGCATTTTGTCCTCCTCCATAAAAACACCCGAAAGGCAGTTCTTTCGGGATGTCTTATCAATTGCATATTATAGCACAATGGATTTTCAAAACAATAGCAAAAAAACTATTTATTTTAATGTTTTTTCGTAAAGTTCTCTGGACAATTCATTAAAGCAGACAAAGATTACGTCTATGTCATAATCCTTATGTTTATCAATCCATTCTGATACTGCTCTAACTGATATTGGAACTGCCTCACTGATAGGGTATCCATATACTCCCGTAGAAATACCGGGAAATGCGATGCTATGAATACCGTTCTCCTTAGCCAGCCTCAGTGAGTTGGTATAACAATCGGCGAGCTTAATCTTGTCATCCTCTGATCCGCTGTAAATAGGTCCGACGGTGTGGATTATATATTTTGCTTTCAGGTTGTACCCTTTAGTAATCTTAGCCTGTCCTGTTTTGCAGCCATTAAGGGTTCTGCACTCTTCAAGAAGCTTCGGACCCGCAGCTCTGTGTATTGCGCCATCAACACCGCCTCCGCCCAGAAGACTCTTGTTTGCCGCATTAACGATTGCATCACAGTCAAGCCTTGTAATATCTCCTGTTTCTATATACATTCTGCTCATAGGTTTATCCTCACTTTCTGTCGACAGCATATATATCGCTTATCCTTATATTATACTCTCCTACTATAATAGCACGTTTTACTAAATCTGTCTTCTTGACAGTTCCTTTTGTTTCAATATATTTCTGTTTGTGATAGTGAATTATGGATACATAGTCACCGGGCTGTATTTCGCATAGTTTCTGATTCAGTTCACATATCTCATCTTCAGCCAGTATCCTGCGTTCATCCGGATTAAACTCGCTGCCTGACATTTCTTCTTCAAGACCCTTTAGTGCTGCAAATGGTGCAAACTGCTTGGCTCTGTTCTCCCTGCTCATATTTGCCCTCTTAGTCGTATAATCATAGCTTTTCATGCCTTATGACCTCCAATCTGTCTGTTTCTCTCAAGGGTTGTTGCATCCTTCTCCAGATTCATCCCCTTAAATATAGCATTCTTCCCAAATTTCTTCTTGATATCCAGTATGGTATGGGATATCTGCTTTTCTTCCTTAAGTTCATTTGTATCTGTAAACAAATCAAAGCCTTCGTTTTCTTCACCAAGAAGCCTGTTGAAAGATATGGAAATTCTCCTGATAAGGCTATTCTCATCTATTATTCTGCAATATAGATCGTCCATGGATTTTTGAATTATCTTCATGGAAGATGTATAAAATGAAAGACTCATACTGCCATGTACCGGTGCAATGTTCTCTCTGTTGGAAAAACCTACATACAGTCCGATATTGTCCGTTACCAGCTTCTTATCTACCAGATCAAGAACCAGAAGTTCTGTCATCTCATGAAGTATGAGCCTGCCCTTCTCAAAGTTATAATCATGGAAGAGCACCTGTCCGCTGGAAATGCTGTTTGATTTAGGCTCGTATCCCTTAATATCAGCCATAGTTGCCGTTTCTCTGCCCCATGCATGGTCTATAATAAGCTCCGCATCTACACCAAAGACCTTAAACATAAGATTCTTATCTGCCTTTGCAATTTGCTCCATAGTATATATCCCATATCTCTCAAGTCTTTTGGCAGTCCCTCTGCCAATTCTCCAAAAATCCGTTATGGGTCTGTGATTCCATAATAGCTGCCTATATAGTTTCTCATCCAGATATCCTATGCCATCACTGCTGTGCTTAGCTGTAATATCAAGGGCTATTTTGCAAAGGTAGAGATTGGTTCCGATGCCGCATGCAGACCTGATTCCTATGGTTCTGTATACATCCTCCATAACCGTTTTGGCAAGGAGTTTCATATCCTTTCCATATATTCGTGAATATTTGCTTGCATCGATAAACACTTCATCTATTGAATATATGTGGATATCATCCTTATCGAAATATTTCAGATAAACCTTATAAACTCTGGCAGAATACTTCATATATAGGGACATTCGAGGCGGAGCCATGATGTAATCTATAGATTTAGGAATCTCAAACACTCTGCACCTGCTGCTCACTCCCAGCTTCTTGATTGCAGGTGTTGCCGCAAGGCAAATTGTCTTATCTCCCCTTGAAGGGTCTGCCACAACCAGATTAGTAGTCATTGGATCCAGACCTCTCTCCCTGCATTCCACCGATGCATAAAAGGATTTTAAATCTATGCATAGATAAAAGTTTTCATCCTTGCGCTGACCTTTAGTCATCTTTATCTCACCATACCCTTTCTATCCTCGATTACATTATACAGAACATATGTTCTTTTTTCAAGCATAAAAAAGGCTCTTCGCAAAATGCAAAGAGCCTTGCCAAACCGTATTGAATTAGTCTGTATAGTTGTCAAAATATCCCTGAATGTAGATAAATGGGGTACCCTTGTCTCCTGAACCTGAAGTCAAGTCACAAAGTGAGCCTAAAAGGTCAGTAAGTCTTCTTGGAGTAGTACCTTCAGTTGCCATCTGTCCAACCAGATTTGCATCCTTTTCTTTGATTGCAGTTTCGATAGCCGCCTTTAATTCATCGCCGCGAAGTTCTGCGAAATCATTGTCTGCAAGATACTTTAACTTTAATTCGTTAGGCTGTCCAACCAGACCGCTTGTGAAGCCAGGGGAAACTACAGGGTCTGCAAGTTCCCAGATCTTACCTACCGGGTCTTTAAATGCGCCGTCGCCATAAACCATAACTTCTACGACTTTGCCTGTTCTCTTCTTGATTTCAGCCTGTACACCTTCTACAAATTCCTGAGCGTTAACAGGGAACAGCTTGATTGTGTTTTCTGTTGCCTTGTTTGATCCAAGAATTCCGTATTCAGGATTATAACCGGAACCGTTAACAGGAGCATTAAGAAGTTCATCCATACCGATAACAACTTTACCGCCGGCTTCTTTGATCAGTCTCTTAGTACGAGCTCTTGTGTGGATATCTGCACAGATAACCTTATCAGTGTAGTCTACAATCTTACGAGGGTTGTTTGAGAAGATGATTTCAGCTTCTGCACCTTCTTCTTCAATAAGTTCCTTGTAGTAGTTTACATAGTCGATATCTGTGAAAGTGTGCTTTGACTTGCCGAAAAGATTTTCAAATTCAGCCTGAGTAAGTAAATCAGTGTATGGATTTACTCCCTTTTCATCTAATAAATCTAAGTCAAGAATGTGGTTACCAACTTCATCACTTGGATAGCTGAGCATTACAACGACTTTCTTAGCACCCTTTGCGATACCTCTTAAGCAGATTGCAAATCTGTTTCTGCTTAAAATAGGGAATACAACGCCTACAGTCTCACCGCCAAGTTTAGCTCTAACATCTTCTGCTAACTGATCTGTAGTTGCGTAATTGGACTGTGCACGAGCAAGAATTGATTCTGTAACAGCCAGAACATCCTTCTGACCGATTTCGAAATCGCCCTTATCTACACATTCAAGCAATGTATCTACAACTATCTTTGTCAGATCGTCGCCTTCCTTAATGATTGGTCCACGAAGACCTCTTGAAATTGTTCCGATTCTTCTTTCCATTTATAAACCATCTCCTTTACGGTAATTATCATGTATCAGAAAAAATACATTTCATTATATCTTTATTAACGTGAATTGTCAACAAATTATTTTTTGAAATAATTTACAGCAGATTCGAACATCTTCATGTCGAACTCTCCGATTACATTCTTATAAAGACCGTTTCCGATTCTTTCTGAATGTCCCATCTTACCAAGAACTCGTCCGTCCGGTGAAAGGATACCTTCGATAGCCCAGTCTGAACCGTTAGGGTTGAACTGAATGTCGTTGGTAGCATTTCCTTCAAGGTCTGCATACTGAGTGAAAATCTGTCCGTTCTTAGCTAATTCTTCACGTAATTCCAAAGGTGCAATAAATCTGCCTTCACCATGAGAAATAGCAACTGTATAAACATCTCCAACCTTAGTATTTGCAAGCCAAGGAGAATTATTTGACGCAATTCTTGTACGAACAAGCTTAGACTGGTGTCTTGAAATCTTGTTGTATGTCAATGTAGCACAGTCTTCATCTGTTTCAACGATCTTACCGTATGGAACAAGGCCAAGCTTGATTAATGCCTGGAAACCGTTACAAATACCTGCCATTAAGCCGTCTCTTTCTTCAAGAAGTTCAGTAACAGCTTCTTTGATTTCCTCATTTCTGAAGAACGCAGTGATAAACTTAGCAGAACCATCCGGTTCGTCACCACCTGAAAATCCGCCAGGGATAAAGATAATCTGGCTTTCTCTAACCTTGGCAGCAAACTTGCTTACAGATTCAGCAACATCTGCTGCAGTCAGGTTGTTGATTAAGAAAATTTCAGGCTCTGCACCTGCTCTGGCGAAAGCCTTAGCAGTATCGTATTCGCAGTTTGTACCAGGGAATACAGGAATAAGAACCTTAGGAACATCTACCTTAACCTTTGCACCGAACTTCTTATCAGTTGTATATGATAAGTTAGCAGGTGTTTCACCGTCTACTGCAATATTGCAAGGATATACAGGTTCAAGCTTGTCTTCGTAGATCTGGCACACTTCAGCCATATCCAGTTCTTCGCCTCCATAAACAACTTTGAATTCAGCAGTTGTTTCACCCATAAGAACCGCATCTACTTCTTCAGTTGCTTCAATAACGAAAGCACCATAGTTGTAACCGAAGACCTCTTCAAGATCCAAAGCATCCGTAAACTTAAAGCCTATGCCGTTACCCATAGCCATCTTAAGAACAGCTTCTGCAATACCTCCGTAAGTTGGAGTGTAGCATGCCTTTACAACGCCCTTTCTCATAAGAGCAGTAACCTTGTCGAATACTGCCTTAAGTGATGCACCTGTAGGAAGGCCTCTTCCATCTAATTCAGGCTT
>JAQXRN010000213.1 GCA_029218545.1 Bacillota bacterium
GTTGAAGCAGTAATAAATTACTATGATTCATGGAAAGATATCAATGACGATGATTCCTATATCGGAGTTAACAGGGTTTATATCGGCGAAATCAGAACTGGCAGAAGCGGAAACTACGTTTTAACAAAAGTCAGCTATGCAACAGAAAATGATGCAGTAGATAAAAATGAGATAGTATATATTGAAAGTGAAAACGATGCTATTGTCGTTAAAGAGGTTAAGGAGGAGAAATAAATGGGTAAACACCAAAAGAAACTGAGCCTTATTATTCTGGTTCTTGTACTGGTGGTAGGTCTGTTTTTTAGCCTTATAGGTTTTATAACAGATTACTTATGGTTCAAGGAGATGGGATATTTATCGGTATTTTTCAAACAGCTTGTTACTCAGCTTAAAGTAGGGATTCCTACCTTCGTTGTGATAACAGGACTTGTATACTTATATCTGGGTAGATTAAAGAAAAGCTATTTTTCCAAGATAGCGTCTTCTGAGGCAACAGATGTAAAAAAGCTTACAAAGACATCAGTATTTCTGGCTGCCTTATTTGGTGCGTTTGCAACAATAATTTCTGTTTCACAGCTATGGTTTGAAATACTGAAATTTGCAAATGCTACATCCTTTGACTTAAAGGATCCGCTTTTCAACCTTGATATTTCATTTTACATTTTCCGACTGGATTTCCTGACATATCTAAATGAGATTTTGATGACAGTTATTATCGGATTTGCCATTTTAACTGTAGTATATTACATCATTCTGATGACAGTCAGAACACCGGATATGTTTACAGAGAAGGTTCCACCTAACGCTGAAAACGTTGACGGACCTGATCAGGAAGAAAGATATGCCGGAAACAGCAATCCTTTCAATGGAAACAAGGCAAACGGTGCAAATGATTTCATGGGTAAGTTTGCAGAGGCCTTTACAGGCAAAAAATTCGAGCCAAAGCAGGTTAAACCTAAAAAACAGTTCGATGACAACAATTTCAAACAGCTTCTTGGAATTGCGTCAGGCAAAATTGCCGCATTAGGATTTATATTCTTCCTGATGCTTGGAATAAACTTCTTCCTTCAGCAGTTTGATCTTCTTCAGGCTCATACCGGCGCCGTTTATGGGGCGGGTTTTACTGATGTAGTGGTAACCTTATGGAAGCTTAGAATTCTTTTTGTATTGTCTGTCTTAGCAGGCATCATGTTTGTAATACAGATGAAGAAAAAGAATTACAGAAAGATTCTTACAATTCCTGTAATAATGATTGCAGTCGGAATTGTGGGAACAGTTGGCGAAGTAGTTGTTCAGAAGATTGTTGTATCACAGGATGAACTGAGCAAGGAAACAAAGTATTTAGAAAGAAATATAGAGTATACTCAATACGCATATCAGCTTGATGATGTTTCAGCAAAACCTTTTGAAGCAGATAATAAGCTTTCCGCAAGTGATGTTGCAGCAAACTCTGAGACAATAAACAATATTCGTATCAACGACTTTGATCCTACAAAGCAGTTCTACAATCAGACTCAGAGTATCCGTCAGTACTATACATTCAACGATGTAGACAACGACAGATATGAAGTAAATGGCAAGTATTCTCAGACGTATTTAGCAACAAGAGAAATTGACGAAGAAAAGATAAGTGATTCATGGCTTAACAGACACTTAAAATATACTCATGGTTACGGTGTGACACTTTCAAGAGTTGATACAGTAACAGCAAGCGGTCAGCCGGATGTTTTAATCGGCAATATTCCGCCTGAATCAAGTGTAGAAGAGATTCAGATTACCAGACCTGAGATATACTTTGGTGAACTATCCAACGAATATGTTGTAGTTGGAACAGATGAAGCTGAGTTTGACTATCCTTCAGGCGAAAGCAATGAATACACATATTATGAAGGCACTGCAGGTATCAAAATGAATCTGTTTAACCGTGCTGTATTTGCAGTTCGCGAGGGAGATATTCAGCTGCTGGTTTCTTCAAATATCAACAGCGATTCAAGAATCATCATCAATAGAAATGTAATGGAAAGAGTAAAGAAGATTATGCCTTCTTTAAGCTATGAAAACGACCCTTACATGGTTACTGTAGACGGTAAACTGTACTGGATGATAGATGCTTATACAACAAGTGCAAATTATCCATACTCACAGCCGTTTAAGGAAGACATCAACTACATCAGAAACTCAATTAAGGTTGTAGTTGACGCATATAATGGTGATGTTAATTTCTATGTTGTAGATGAAAAGGATCCTATTGCTGCAACTTATGCAAAAATATATCCAAAACTGTTTAAGAGCTATGACAAGATGCCTGAGGGCTTAAAAACTCATATTCGTTATCCAAACACACTTCTAAATATTCAGGCTAATATTTATGCTAGATATCATATGGAAGATATCAGCGTATTCTACCTGAATGAAGACCAGTGGGATATTGCTTATGAAATATATGGAACTGAGCAGAAACAGATGACACCGAACTACTATATCGCTAAATTACCTGGTGAAGAAAAGGCTGAATTCTTTAACTCAATTCCGTTTACTCCAAAGAGCAAGAAGAATATGACAGCGCTTCTGGTTGCAAGAAATGACGGAGAAAACTATGGCGAACTGGTTCTTTACCAATTCCCTAAGAATAAGACTGTATACGGTCCTGAACAGATAGAGGCACAGATTGACCAGAACACAGAGATTTCAAAGGAATTCTCCTTATGGAACTCATCCGGCTCAAAGTATAGTCGTGGTAACATGTTTATCATTCCTATCAATTCATCTGTTCTGTATGTAGAACCGGTTTATCTTGAAGCGACAAATTCAAGTATTCCTGAAGTTAAGAGAATTATCATCGCTTATGGTGACAGAATTGCTTATGAAAAGACCCTTGGCGAATGTCTGACTTCTCTGTTTGGCGACGGAGCCGAGGATGGTGTAGATGATGGAAACACATCTCAGGAAACACCTGATAATAACGATGGACAGCTATCAACAAAGGATTTAATACAGAAGGCCGTAGATGCATACGATAATGCACAAAGTGCAATGAAATCCGGAGACTGGACTGCATACGGCAAGTATTTAAGTGAACTTGAAGATGCTTTAAATAAGCTTGCTGAATAGCATGCTGAATAATACAGAAAAATATTACTAGAACAACAAAAATATAGGAGGAAAAAAATGCTGGAATTTGATTTAGAACGAATGCTGTTTACAATTCCGCCTGAGGAACATGGCAAAGAAGATTTGCATAGAATCCTCAGCGCACATCCTGAGGTTGAGTTCGTATCTTTTGTTGGTCTTGATATTGCCGGCAACGATACAGACGAGAGAATCCCAATAAATATGTTTCTCAAGGATATGGACAATATGCTCAAAAACGGTGTTCAGACTGATGGCTCCAGTGTTCACCTGCCTAGAATCGCAGAATTAAACAATGCAAAGGTCGACATGATACCGGACTTAAGTGTAAACTGGTTTGTTGACTACAATTTCGATAATGTTTCCGGGAAGACAGGTCTTCCCGTTGGAACATTGCGTATACCTGCATTCTTAATTCACAATGACAGAGCAGAAGTTGGTTCAAGAGCAATCCTTAGGGATTCTATTGAAAAGTTCAAGACTGATTTATTGCAGCTTCTTCGCGACAATCCATATGTGTTTGAGTACATAAGTGGTGCAGATAGTGTGGATGATATCGAAGAAATACTGTTAACAAGTGCTACTGAGTTGGAATTCTGGGTAAGAACACCGGAAGATAAGGCTGACAAAGAGCAGCTGTCTACATCTCAGGAGTTAAAAGAACAATATTGGAAGAGAACTTATGGTCCCGTAAGAACTGCTCTGGAAAAATCCCTGGAAATCCTTGATTGTTATGGATTTAATATGGAAATGGGACATAAAGAGGTAGGTGGCGTTAAGTCAAAGCTTACAAGAAGCGGCGCCCACGACCATATTATGGAGCAGCTTGAAATCGACTGGAAATACTCTGATGCAATGCAGGCTGCTGATAATGAAAAGCAGGTTAAGTATGTAGTTAGAGATGTTTTTAACCAGTTTGGGCTTATGACAACCTTTATGGCAAAGCCTGTTGAAGGTGTTGCAGGAAGCGGTGAACATACTCACCTTGGTGTTTCCGCAAAGCTTAAAAATGGAAAGGTAATAAACCTCTTTGCGGCACCGAACCCAATGTCAGACTTCTTGAACCCTATCGGATTTGGCGGATTAATGGGTCTTCTTAAAAACTATGAAGCTATCAATCCGTTTGTGAGCCCTACGACAGATGCTCTCAACAGATTAAAGCCTGGTTATGAAGCACCTGTATGTGTGGTAACTTCCCTTGGACATAGACCTGCTGATCCTTCCAGAAATAGAACTATTCTTATAGGTCTGGTACGAGATTTGAACAATCCTCTTGCAACAAGATTTGAACTTAGATCTCCAAATCCAAAATCAAATACATACCTTATTCTGGCCAGCAGTTATATGGCAATGCTTGATGGAATAAGAAAAGCGTTGGAAGCAAAGAAGACACCAGAAGAACTGGAACAGTCCATTTCTAAAAAAATCGGTGAAGAAGACTTCTATCTGGATACTGACAGAGAATACAGAAGTGAAAAAGATGTTTTCGAAGATTTCACTGAAGAAGAAAGAAATGAGAGATTTGGACATGCACCTGCTACTGTTTGGGAAAACATTGCAGGCTTTAACCGATATCCGGAAAAGATGCAGGCAATTCAGGGCAATGGAGTTATTCCAAGTACAGCACTGGTTTCCTTTGCTGCATATGCAATAAATCAGTGGAAAACTGAGCTTCACGACAGAATTATTCCTGAGTACATAAGAACAATCCGAAGCTACTCCATAGCTCATAGTGAGGATGCAAATGATTACGATCTTGCAAACTGGAGAGAAATCAATGAGTTGAAGCATTATCTTGCAAAGGACGGATTAAATCAGAAATGTCTACTGACAAGAGTTAGCGTAGCATTGGATAATGAGGAATACGAACTTGCATCAGATCTTCATAAGGAACTGCAGAGCAAGATGAGTCAGCTAAGAAATCTTTATATTAAATATAAAAGAAATTTATTCTAAAAGAATAGGAAAGAGGGCACATAATGTTAGACATTAAGAGAATAAGAGAAGATTATGAAAATGTTAAGGCCGCTGTAGAAAGAAGATGTAAAGGTGACTTCGGTCTTTCAAAGGTTCCTGAACTGGACGCAAAGAGAAGAGAACTTCTTGCTGAAGTTGAAGCAATGAAAAACCGCCAGAATACAGTATCAAAGGAAATTCCTAAGATGAAAAAGGCTGGCGAAGATACAACTGCCATTATGGCTGAAATGAAGGAACTTTCCGGAAAAATCAAGGAACTTGATGGTCAGGTTTCTGCTTTGGAAGCTGAGTTAAGAGAAGTTCTTTTAGGAGTTCCTAACACACCTAATGCAGATGTTCAGATTGGTGAAGATGATTCTGATAACGTTGAAATCAGAAAATTTATGGAACCTACAGCGTTTGATTTTGAAGCAAAGGCACACTGGGATGTGGGAGCAGACCTTGACATTCTAGACTTTGAAAGAGCTGCGAAGATTTCCGGAGCAAGATTCACTGTTTACAAAGGTCTTGGCGCAAGGCTTGAAAGAGCAGTAATCAACTTCATGTTAGACCTTCACACAATAGATCAGGATTATACAGAAATTCTTCCTCCGTTTATGGTAAATAGAGCTGCAATGACAGGTACAGGTCAGCTTCCTAAGTTTGAAGAAGACATGTTCTATGTTCCACAGAAGGACTTCTTCCTGATTCCTACAGCAGAAGTTCCTGTAACTAACTTAAGAGCTCAGGAAATCATGGCTGAGGCTGAACTTCCTTGCAACTATACTGCATATACTCCTTGCTTCAGAGCTGAAGCAGGTTCAGCGGGAAGAGATACAAGAGGTCTTATCAGACAGCATCAATTCAACAAGGTTGAATTAGTTAAGTTTGCAAAGCCTGACACATCCTATGAACAGCTCGAAAGATTAACTAACGATGCAGAAGAAGTTCTGAAGATTTTAAAACTGCCATACAGAGTGGTTAGATTATCAACAGGTGACTTAGGATTCTCATCAGCTATGACATATGACATTGAAGTTTGGATGCCAAGCTACGGAAGATATGTTGAAATCTCATCATGCTCCAACTTCGAAGATTATCAGGCAAGAAGAGCTAATATCCGTTACAGAAACGAAGAAACAGGTAAGGCTGAATTCGTTCATACTCTTAACGGTTCAGGTCTTGCAGTAGGCAGAACAGTTGCAGCTATCCTTGAGAACTACCAGCAGGCAGATGGAAGCGTAGTAGTTCCTGAAGCTTTGAGAAAGTACATGGGAGTAGACGTAATTAAATAAATATTTTGTATAACATTTGTTATTGACAAGTGTATATAAGTGTAATATAGTGTACTTATCCAATAAGTACACTATTTATTTTTCCCGGGAGGTTTACCTAATGGATATAATTATCAGCAATTCATCCGGCACGCCCATTTATGAGCAGATTACAACACAGATTAAAGCTCAAGTAATGGAAGGGCGACTAAAGCCGGGAGAACCTATTCCTTCCATGAGGGCTTTGGCAAAGGCTCTGCATATCAGCGTGATTACCGTCCAGAAAGCTTATGAAGATTTGCAGCGCGATGGTTTTATTCAGACTACAGTGGGCAAGGGCAGTTTTATTTCTGCTGCCGGAGCAGACTTATGGCAGGAGGAGCAACAGCGCATAACGGAAGAGTATCTTACTAAGGCCGCAGAAAGCGGTAAACGATGCGGTCTTAAGCTTGAAACACTTCAGCAGTTGCTCAAGATGTTTTACGAGGAGGAATGATTCATATGGCAGATGATGCATTGAAAATAACCGGATTATGCAAGAATTACGGTGACTTTTCCCTTAAGGACATAAATCTGGCAGTGCCGGAAGGTGCAGTTGTAGGGCTTGTAGGCGAAAACGGGGCAGGCAAAACCACCACAATAAAGGCTTCTCTTGACCTTATAAAAAAAGATAGCGGCAAGGTGTTGTTCTTTGGCAAGGAAATGTCTGAGGACACCCTAGGTATCAGAAATGACATAGGTGTAGTCTTTGACTCGCTCCATTTCAGTTCCGGTCTTAACATAGAAAAAATAGAGAAAATATGCAGTGCGGTATATGACAACTGGGATAAAAAGGTATTCGAAGAATATATTGACAAGTTTTCTTTACCTAAGAAGAAGATAATTAAGGAGTTCAGCACAGGAATGAAGATGAAGCTTAATCTGGCTATAGGCTTATCTCATAATGCGAGACTTCTTATAATGGATGAGCCGACTTCAGGGTTGGACCCGGTTGTGAGGGATGATATACTGGAGATTTTCCTGGACTTCATGCAGGAAGAAAAGCACTCAATACTTCTCTCGTCACACATAACCTCAGACCTGGAAAAGATTGCCGATTACATCGCATTTATACATGAAGGGCGTGTAATTTTCTGCATGCCTAAGAATACATTGCTTTATGAGTATGGAATAATAAGATGCAGCAGAGATGATTTTGAAAGAGTAAGTCCTGAAGACAAAATAGCATGGCGAATTGAAGATTATCAGTGCAGCATTCTTGTCGGTGACCGGAAACGTGCAGCTGAAAAATATCCGAATATGGTAATAGATTCACCATCTATAGATGAAATAATGCTTCTCTATGTGAAGGGGGAAAGAAAATGAAGGGGTTAATATTAAAAGACATATATAACGCCATGACTCAGGGCAAGGCACTACTTTTCATGATAGTTATCTTTGGAGTATGTTTTGCAAATGCGGCAAGCGGAACTTTGATAATGATGTGTACAATTTATGCAGCAGTAATGGTTGTAAACAACCTGGCTTTTGATGAAATGTGCAGCTGGGAAGTATATGCACTGACAATGCCGGTAACACGCAGCCAGCTGGTGCTTTCCAAGTACATTGTTTCCGTAGCATACGCGCTTTGTGGTATACTGCTTGGGATTGTTATGACGGTAGCATTGAGAGTGTTTGGCTTTGGTCAAGGCCAATCATCTCCGGAGCTTATTCTGGCAATCAGCGTTACGGGGCTGGCTATTGCTGCCGTGTTTATTGCGCTTCTGATTCCGGTTAATTTTAAGTTCGGCGTTCAGAAGGGAAGATTTGTTCTCCTAGGAATTGCCGCTCTGATCGGAGGAGGTGGAGTGATATTATCCGGAGGTGAAGATTCAAAAGTTTTAGCGGTTCTTGATAAACTGGGACAGTTTAACGGTGTAACGATGATATTGATTACTTTGGCGGCAGCTGCAGTAATTATGATTTTTTCATATATTATAAGCGTAAGAATAGTGAATAATAAGGAATTCTGATATTCCAATTATAATATTCCGGCTATAAAGAAACTCCTTTCCTGCCATTGGCAGAAAGGAGTTTTATGATATTTTAATAATAGTACATGTACATAGATACTTCAGGCATTTTTGCAGAAGCTTTTTAAAAAGAGAGGCATCATAGTCGCCGAATACTGGCAAAGTGAGTAGTTACCGTTGCAGATGCACCAGTCATACATAAGGCCCCTTTCGAACATGGCATAGGCTTTTGTAATATCGTTTATAGACAATTCATCCTTAAAAAGCCCCTGATTATATCCTTCTATGGTGATTTTGCGGAGGAGTTTATAGTAGGTTCTGTTGGTATCCATCAGGTGGCGTTCACCCGTTGTAATGAGCTGTGTTGCAAAAAGCTGACAGAGGAGGTCCACGGAAACGGTATTTTCAATCATTAAGAAAAGCTCCTGATTCAGGAAAACAAGCTTATCTATAGGAGAAAGGGATTCGTCCATGGTTTCCATAAGTTCCTCATATTTT
>JAQXRN010000214.1 GCA_029218545.1 Bacillota bacterium
AGTGCCATACTGCAGCCTTTGAAGCCTGCGCCTGAGAAGCGGCCACCGTAGATACCATCAGTGTGAGCCATAATTTCATACAGCTTTTTCAGTTCATCGCAGCCGCACTCATAGCTGTAAATGGAAGATTTGCCACTCTCAAAAACGAGCTGACCGTAGCCCTCCAAATCACCTTTACGCCACAGCTCTGCACCCTTTTCGGTACGGGCAAATTCACTGTAATAATGTTCTGCCCGTCTGCGCCACAGTTCGGGCAGGCGGTCTTTATAGGCTTCAAAGACCTCGAACGGAACATCACGCAGCCGGGTGTTTGCAAAGGTGTCATAATCCATTCCGGCATAACCCATCAGTGCATAGGCCGCTGCCTTGCACTCGTCCTGCCGCAAATTGTATTTAGAGTTTTTCAAAGACCGCTCCAAACCAGAGAAGAAGATTGCCACCTTGTAAGGCTTCATGTCTTCACTGGTAGGAATCAGCTCATAGCTGTCATCTTTCGTGTCGAGGTACAGCAGATGGTCTTTCTTAGAAAGAACTTCACAGCTCTGGTCGAGCTTACCGCAGGAAACACCAACATACTGGTTCTCCGCCGCTTTTGCTGTAAGGATCATCTCCATCGGTTCCAAATGGATGCCGTTCACTTTGCACAATGCAGACAGGAAGCAGATAATGACGGATGCAGACGAAGACAAACCGCCAATCGGCAGACTGCCTTCGATAATGCCAGACAGACCAACTTTCAAGCGATACTTTTCGCCCAGCATCTTTGCTGCACCGCGCAGATGGTCAGCCCAATCACCCTGTTTTTCTTCCGGCACTGCGCTTACAAAAAACTGAGCACGTTTCGGGAAGTTCAACGACTGCAGTTCCACAACGCCGTTCTGTTTCGGGTGGTAGGCCATGTGAATGCCCTTATTGATTGCCAGTCCATTGATTTTTCCATACTGATGATCAATATGTGCTCCCAGCGGACTGATACGGTATGGGCAGAATGCTACATCAAAGGGTTCCTGATGGTATAATTTCTTATAAACCTCAACACACTTCATTAACTTATTTTCCCATTCTGTCTTTTTTAATCGCAATTCACTAATCTACTTTGTGATTCATGCAACTAGTCAAAAACAAATAGCATTATGAAACCGCCTTTAAATATTTTATAAAGTCTTGATTTGTTAACGCTATTTGCAACTCTCTATTCTCTTTTAGTTGAATTCCTTCATAATACTTATATAGATTGCACTGAACAATAAATATACATTTCGTTATCACTCCATTGCATCTCTGAGTTCTTCCGTATGTAAGTTTGACCATTCTTAAAAAATATGCAAAATTCTCTTCAGTTGGTGTCAGTCCAAATCGCTGTCTATCTTTTAGCAATTGTTCTGTTATATACAAACTATCAACTGCTTTTGGTTCCTTTAAACTTTTTATTGTTATGCCTTTCGGGTTTATAGTGTACTCATATACAATTTCAGGAATCGTATATGCACACTTAGTTAGTGGCCAGACAATCTGAGCAAAAATACTATCTTCATACCAATACCTCTCTGGGAAACGTAAGTTTGCAAACAATTCAGCTTTATATACTTTTCCCCAAGGCTGTCCATACAAATTTCCTTCCGGCTTTATTTCCTGCAATGAATAGTTTTTGTACTCTCTACATAGTTTTCCAGCCTCATCTACCGTCCTATAATTTCCAGCTACAACATCAGCATCGTGCTGAAATGCTACATCCAAGAGATTTTTGATTGCCATCGTTGCCAATCTATCATCAGAATCGACAAACATAACATAGCGACCAGCTATCCGATCCAAGCCAGTATTTCTTGCTCCACTCAATCCTTTATTATTCTGGGTAATTATGGTTACTCCATCACAATCTTTATAATTTGAAAGTATTTTCTCAGAATCATCTGATGAGCCATCATTAATGATGATGCACTGAATCCGATAGCCGCTGTTTTGGTCAACAATAGAATCTATACAGCGTTTTAAATAGGCTGCGGTATTATAAACGGGCACAATGACAGATAAGTCGTACCCCCCGCTAATCATTTTCTTATTATCTCGATAACAAGATGCTTTCGGATTGTGAGAGAACATTTCCAACTTTTCGTATGCCTCTTCCAATGTTGCATCGAATTTTTTTCCAACTCTATACTGTTCAATTTTGCACTTTTCGAGTTCCAATCTATTGATAACTTTTGAAACGATATTCATTATTCTTCTCCTCAGTTATAAAAACCAGCATACCACTCAGCGAACTTCCGCAGACCAGTTCTCAAATCAGTGCTCGGCTTGTACCCGAAGTCACGTTCCAACGCACTGGTATCTGCATAAGTCACCGGCACATCACCAGGCTGCATCGGAACAAGCTCCTTGTGTGCCTCGAAGTCATAATCTTCCGGCAGCACCTTCGCACGGACCAGTTCTTCGGAAAGAATCTGCACAAAGTCCAGCAGATTCTCCGGGTTCTGATTGCCAATGTTATAAACTGCATACGGCGGAATCGGCAGCCCGTCCTCGCCATTTTTCTTGTCCGGTGCCTTCTTCATCACACGAACAACGCCCTCAACAATATCGTCGACATAAGTAAAGTCACGCTTGCAGTTGCCGTAGTTGAAGATCTGAATCTTCTCCCCGGCTCTCAGCTTGTTGGTGAAGCCAAAATACGCCATGTCCGGGCGTCCAGCAGGACCATAAACCGTGAAAAAACGCAGACCCGTAGACGGAATGTTGTAGAGCTTGGAATAGGCATGTGCCAGAAGCTCATTGCTCTTCTTGGTAGCTGCGTAAAGGCTCACCGGATTATCCACTTTGTCGTCCGTGCTATACGGCACCTTCTTGTTGGAGCCATAGACACTGGAAGAAGACGCGTACACCAGATGCTCCACCCCGGCTGCACCCTCGTCATAGGAATGGCGGCAGGCCTCAAGAATGTTATAAAATCCAAGCAGATTGCTCTCGATATACGCATCCGGGTTCGTGATGGAATACCGCACACCAGCCTGCGCTGCGAGGTTCACGACAATCTGTGGTTTGTATATCTCAAACTTCTCTGTGATCATCGCTTTATCCGCGATGTTCCCCTTCACAAAAACAAAAGAAGGATGAACAGACAGTTCCTTCAGCCGTGCCTCCTTCAGCCGAGTATCGTAATAATCGTTCATATTGTCGATGCCGATGACCGTAACGTCCTCCACATCGCTCAACAGGCGTTTAACCAGGTTGCTGCCAATAAAACCAGCGGCTCCTGTGACCAATATGGTTTTTGCTTTTAACTCAACCTTGCTCAATTCCCTTGCCCAATCCTTCCGATGTATTGTCCTCATTCTCTGGAATCCGCGGCCGGCCCAGCAGATCAAAGCCCAGGTAGAGATCCACCGTGCGACCCATGAACTGCATTCGGACCTCCGCCACACGCTTGTGCAGGTGCACCTTCGTGATCATACCCTCGCAGTTGAGCAGCGCTCCACTGAGAATGCGGATCCGGCCACCCTCGACCACCTCGACCTTTGACAACCGCGCCACGTGGCCGCTGTCCTCGAATTTCTGCAAAAAGGCGATCTCCTCCGGCCGCAGCGGCACAAATTCGTTCGCGCCCGTGCCCAGCAGTCGGGTGAAGCGCGGGATGGATTTCAGGTTTTGCAGCAATTTCTGCGCGTCCTCTGTCACCACGAACACATAACCCGGAAACAGCTTCTCCTGAACCAGTTGCCACTCGCCACCGCGCTTCACCGTGCGTTCCCGCATCGGAATGAAGCACTGATCTACCAGGCTGTCGCCCGCTCCGGAGAGCTGATGCTCAATCAGCCTGCGCACGGCTTGCTCTTGACCACCCACCGTCTGGATGACGTACCACATGCCGATCGCTCCTCTCTCCGATCTTCGGGCATAGCTCCGCCCTGCCGCGGGGAAGAATTTCCAATTCATCTCCCCCCGCAGCCTTGATCGCCTTTGTTCCTGCGCGCTCCGCCGTGTGCCTCTGCTTCGCGGCCTTGCGCACCGTGCCTGTCCTTTTGTCCTATACC
>JAQXRN010000215.1 GCA_029218545.1 Bacillota bacterium
AAGCGCATTTAATGCCCTTGGTCTTTGTTATTATAACGGCAATGGGGTTGCAAAGGATCTTTACAAGGCGTTAGATTACTTTGAGAAGGCAGCAGAATTAGGTCACGAAAATGCAAAGAACTCAGCTGAAGCACTAAAGAAAGAGCTTGAGCAAAATCCACAAACCCCACCTATATCACAAACACCAGTGGAGCTAAAGACTGTAGATGAACTTATCACAGAGGCGCTGAAATATGATAAAGAGAAGCAATATGAAAAATCATTACAGCTGTATTTAATGGCAGCAATGCTTGGAAGTGCTCTTGCACAAAACAATGTAGGCTATTCATATCTGTTTGGTGAAGGAACTGCAAAGGACTTTGCAAATGCTGTCTACTGGTTTGAAAAATCAGCAGCGCAGAACTTTGCAGGAGCTTACAATAACCTTGGACTTTGCTACAGCAATGGATTTGGAGTTGTACAGGACAAGTATAAGGCTTTGGAATGCTATCAAAAAGCGGCTGATTTGGGAAGTAAGAAGGCATTGGAAAATATCGAAGTAATAAAGAAATATCTTGAAAAAAATCCACAAACTCCACCTTCATCTCAGCCGCCGGTAGATCAGAAGACAATAGACGATCTTTGGAACGAAGGCGTGCAATATTATCAGAATAATAGATTCGATAAGGCGCTGGAAATATTCACAAAAGCAGCAGAGCTTGGAAGCGATAAGGCACAGTACCAGACCGGATATATGCATATGAACGGAAAGGGGACTGCGCAGGATTACTCAAAAGCGGTTTACTGGATGGAAAAATCAGCAGCACAGAACTTTGTAAGCGCATTTAATGCCCTTGGTCTTTGTTATTATAACGGCAATGGGGTTGCAAAGGATCTTTACAAGGCGTTAGATTACTTTGAGAAGGCAGCAGAATTAGGTCACGAAAATGCAAAGACTTCAGCTGAAGCATTGAAGAAAGAGCTTGAGCAAAATCCACAAACCCCACCTTCATCTCAGCCGCCAGTAGACCAGAAGACAATAGACGATCTTTGGAACGAAGGCGTGCAATATTATCAGAATAATAGATTCGATAAGGCGCTGGAAATATTCACAAAAGCTGCAGAGCTTGGAAGCGATAGGGCACAGTATAACACCGGATATATGTATATGAACGGATTGGGGACTGCGCAGGATTACTCAAAAGCTGTTTACTGGCTGGAAAAATCAGCAGCACAGAACAATGCAAAAGCCTTCGACGCCCTTGCCTTTTGTTATCATAACGGCTATGGAGTTGCAAAGGATCCTTACAAGGCATTGGAGTACTATCAGAAAGCAGCAGAATTAGGTCATGAAGATGCGAAAGACAATGTTGAAAAGACAAAGAGATATCTTGAGCTGCATCCTGAAATTAAGAAACCTCTTGATAATCATCCTGAAATTCCACAGACACCAATTTCACAGTCATCAATTTCGCCGGTAGAGGAACTGAATGGTCTTATTGGACTTGATAATGTGAAACAGGATGTTATGGAGATGGTTCAGCTTCTTGAATACCAGAAGAAGAGAAAAGAACAAAACAAAAAGACATCACCTGTATCCATGCACATGGTTTTCACAGGTAATCCGGGAACAGGTAAGACAACAGTTGCGAGAATTATTGCAAAAATGTATCATCAGCTGGGACTGCTTGAAAAACCGGATATTGTAGAGGTTGACCGTTCTGATCTGGTTGCCGAATATATTGGACAGACAGCAGGAAAAACCAAGAAAAAGATAGAAGAGGCCTTAGGTGGAGTTCTCTTTATTGATGAAGCATACACACTGGTAAAGAAAGGCTCAGGAAACGATTACGGACAGGAAGCCATCGATACATTGCTTAAAGCAATGGAAGATTACCGAGACAGATTGATGGTTATTGTGGCTGGGTATACTGAAGAAATGAGTCAGTTTATCAACAGTAATCCGGGACTTAAATCACGTTTCAAAAAGGTTCTTCATTTCGAGGACTATAATGCTCAGCAACTTTGCAACATCTTCTACAAATTGACAGAATCAGACGAATACACTGTAGATGATGATGCAAAAGAAGTATTGTCCAGACATTTTGAGAAAGTATACAGAACTAAAGGTTCAAGATTTGGAAACGGTCGTGACGTTCGTAATTTATATCAGGATGTGCTTACAAAGCACGTTGTGAGAGTTTCAGGCGAAAATGACATGGACAGCGATAATATTTCAAAAGAAGATGTTGAGGCGGCCATCGATGTAAAGAAAAAAGCAGAAAACAGCTCATTGGAACGCTTAAATGAAATGGTTGGTCTTGAAAACGTAAAGAAACAGGTCAACGAATTAATACGTCTGGCAAAATATCAGAAGATGTGCCAGATGAAAAACATAAAGACAGCACCTGTATCTATGCACATGGTTTTCACAGGCAACCCAGGAACAGGTAAGACTACAGTTGCAAGACTTATCGGGGAAATCTACAATGAGATAGGATTTTTATCAACACCTGATTGTGTCGAAGTGGACCGCAGCATGCTGGTGGCAGAATACATAGGTCAGACAGCTATAAAAACAAAAGATGTTATCGACAGAGCTATGGGTGGAGTTCTGTTCATAGATGAAGCTTATACTCTCGCGAATAAAGGAGAGAAGGACTTTGGTCAGGAAGCCATCGATACGTTGCTGAAGGAGATGGAGGACAACAGAGAAAATCTTGTTGTAATCGTAGCCGGATATATTGATGAAATGCAGGAGTTTATCGACAGTAACCCAGGACTAAAATCAAGATTCACCAAAAAAATACATTTTGATGACTA
>JAQXRN010000216.1 GCA_029218545.1 Bacillota bacterium
GAAGTCTTGTATTAAAGCTTTACTATACTCCAAATGCGACAACATTGACCTACAAGGCCAATGGCGGAGAAGGGTCAGACATTGTAGATGCTGGAGTTGTTGATGAAAAACTGATTGTAAGATCAGGTATAGTATTCACAAGAACAGGCTATACATTTGCAGGCTGGAACACTAAAGCAGATGGAAGTGGAACATTATATGAGGCAGATAATGTGTATACATTAACAGTTGATGAAGATGTTTTATACGCACAGTGGGAAGAAGTTCTAGAAGAAGAAACACTTCCACCAACATCACCTACCTCTCCTCAAAATCCTAATCAGCCTCAGACAGGAGATACTGTAAACTTACTATCTTGGTTGATAGTAATGGTAATATCGGCATTGGCGATGATAAGTATATTGTTCTACTTTAGGAAAAAAAATAAGTAATGTTATAACTTAACAGATATGATATCTTAAAGGCACTCTCTAGATGTGGAGAGTGCCTTTAGAAATGTGGGTAATTATAAAAGAAATAGAATATCAAATTACTTGCATCTTATATTGCACCATGTTATAATATCCAACAGAAAATAAAATATCTTCAGGGCGGGGTGGAATTCCCCACCGGCGGTAAAGCCCGCGAGCGCATAAGCGCAGATTCGGTGAATTCTGTAAAGAAGTATTCCGAGGCCGACAGTTATAGTCTGGATGAAAGAAGAATTAATATATTAATATTAGGATTGTTTTTTTCATTCCCTGAGATTTTTGTCTCAGGGATTTTCTTTTTCACATGCAGGGATTAGTCCGTGCATATGAAGGGGAAGGTCCCTGAAAATCTGTTATAGGGAGTGATTTTTTTATGCAAAAAGAGGACTATATGCGTCGTGCACTTGAACTTGCCAAGATGGGCATGGGATACACTTCGCCAAACCCTATGGTAGGATGTGTTGTGGTTAAGGATGGCAGAATCATCAGTGAAGGATATCATGAGCGTTATGGAGAGTTCCATGCGGAACGAAACGCTCTTACAAGATGCAAGGAGGACTGCACAGGTGCTGACCTGTACGTTACCCTTGAGCCCTGCTGCCATTATGGCAAAACTCCTCCATGTACGGAGATAATAATAGACAAGAAAATAGGACGCGTCTTTATCGGCAGCATGGATTCAAATCCTCTTGTTGCAGGCAGAGGCGTACAGATTCTTCGCGAGCACGGAATAAAAGTGGAAACAGGTATTCTTGAGGAAGAATGCTTGAAACTCAATGAAGTGTTTTATCACTTTATGCAGACAAAAAAGCCATTTGTGGTCATGAAATATGCCATGACGCTGGATGGCAAAATTGCCTGTGAATCCGGTGACTCCAAGTGGGTTACCGGGGAAGCTTCACGTATGGAAGTGCAGCGGATGAGAAGACGATACAAAGGAATAATGGTTGGAATCGGTACAGTAATTGCAGACAATCCTATGCTGAACTGCCGAATCGAGGAGGGTGTTGATCCCGTAAGGATAATATGTGATTCAATGCTTAGGATTCCAATGGATTGTAATATTGTAAGGACTGCAAAGGATATTCAGACAATAGTTGCATGCAGTTCAAAGACCTTCAATGACAGCGAAAAAAGAAAGAAGATAAGGGAACTTGAAGATGCGGGCATTGAGGTCATTTCCACCCAAAATACAAAGCAGATTGATTTAGAGGAACTTATGGAAATCCTTGGAGCAAAGAAGATTGACAGTGTTCTCTTAGAAGGTGGAGGTACTCTTAATTCATCGGCACTACAGGCTGGAATCGTAAACAAGGTTTATGCATTTATCGCCGGAAAGCTGGTTGGTGGAAAAGATGCAAAGTCTCCTGTTGAAGGAGATGGAATAAAAAAGATGAGTGACGCTGTAGAGCTTGAAAATATAAAGATTTTAAAGATTGAAAAGGATATCTGCATTTGTGGATATCCTAAAAAACCAGAATAGGGAAGGAGAAAAAATGTTTACAGGCTTGGTAGAAGAAGTGGGTCAAATTCAAGGAATACGCATGGGTCAGCGCTCCTGCATCCTTACAATTGGCTGTAAAACAGTGCTTGAAAACACAAAAATAGGAGACAGCATTGCTGTCAACGGAGTGTGCCTGACAGTAACCACCCTGGGCAGCAGCTATTTTACCGCAGATGTGATGTCTGAAACTATGAACCGCAGTTCCCTTGGAAGGCTGTCATCAGGTTCAGAGGTTAATCTGGAAAGAGCTATGCCTGCAGACGGAAGATTTGGCGGACATATCGTATCAGGGCACATAGATGGAACAGGTACTGTTAATAATATTCAGCCCGATGATAATGCCATATGGTATACCATCGGTGCAAAACCCCAGATACTGCGCTACATAGTAGAAAAGGGTTCAATCACCATAGATGGAATCAGTTTGACCGTGGCATATGTAGATGATAAGTGCTTTAAGGTATCAATTATTCCTCACACACAGCAGGTTACAGCCCTTCATGCAAAAAAAACAGGCGATGAAGTGAATCTTGAGTGTGACATAATCGGCAAGTACGTGGAAAAGCTCATGATTCCTGCAAAAAAGGAAGAGGCACAGGAAAGTAAGATAACGGAAGACTTTTTATTAAAATACGGATTCTAGACTAAGGAGGATTTTAGAAAATGGCTAAAAAAATCGGAACAGTAGATCAGGCTCTTGAGGATCTTCGACAGGGCAAGGTTATATTGGTAATTGATGACCCGGACAGGGAAAATGAAGGGGATCTTGTTTGTGCAGCAGAATTTGCAACAACAGAAAACGTCAACTTCATGGCATGTGAAGCAAAAGGTCTTATCTGCATGCCTATGAGCGGCACATTATGCGACAAGCTGGGGCTGGAACAGATGGTAAATGTTAATACTGATAACCACTGCACAGCTTTTACAGTTTCCATAGACCATGTGGATACGACAACAGGAATTTCTGCTCTGGAGCGTTCAGTGACAGCTATGAAGGCTGTAGAAGATGATGCCAAGCCATCGGATTTCCGCCGTCCAGGACATATGTTTCCGCTTCGTGCCAAAGAAGGTGGTGTACTGGTTCGCGACGGACATACAGAAGCTACAGTAGATCTTGTAAAACTTGCAGGATTAAAGGAATGCGGTCTATGCTGTGAGATAATGCGTGAAGACGGCACAATGATGAGAACGACTGAACTCCTTGAGTTTGCAGAAAAACACGAACTGACTGTAATTACAATCGCAGATATTATCGAATACCGCCTGCAGAACGAGAGTCTTATTCGCCGTGAGGCAGATGCTAAGCTTCCGACAAAATACGGGCAGTTCCAGATTTACGGATATGAAAATATATTAAACGGCGATCACCATGTAGCTCTCGTTATGGGAGATGTATCAGATGGAGAACCGGTATTATGCCGTGTACATTCTGAATGTCTGACAGGAGATGTATTTGGTTCAAGCAGATGTGACTGCGGAGAACAGCTCGATGCGGCAATGAAAGCAATAGCAGAGGAAGGTCGCGGAGTACTTCTGTATCTGAGACAGGAAGGTCGTGGAATAGGTCTCTTAAATAAACTGAAGGCATATGAGCTTCAGGAGCAGGGTTTTGATACTGTAGAGGCAAATATTAAGCTTGGATTCCCGGCAGATATGAGAGAGTACGGAGTAGGCGCACAGATTCTGCGGGATATAGGGGCAAAAAGACTTCGTCTTCTTACAAACAATCCAAAGAAGATTACAGGCTTAGCAGGATACGGAATCACTATTGAAGAGCGCGTTCCTATTCAGATTAAGCCACAGAAATTTGATTATTTCTATTTAAAAACTAAGCAGCAGAAAATGGATCATATGACTGATTACGAATAAAAATCATAAGAGAAAAGGAGAAAGAAAATGAGAGTTTTAGAAGGAAATGTAGTAGCAGAAGGCGTTAAGATTGGTATTGTAGCAGCACGTTTTAACGAGTTTATCGTTTCCAAGTTAATCGGAGGAGCTCAGGATGCTTTAGTTCGCCACGGCGTATCAGATGACGATATTGAACTTGCATGGGTACCTGGCGCATTCGAAATTCCAATGGTAGCAAAGAAAATGGCTGAATCCGGCAGATATGATGCAGTAATTTGCCTGGGAGCAGTTATAAAGGGTTCAACAAGCCACTACGACTATGTTTGTGCAGAAGTAAGCAAGGGTGTAGCTGCTGTTGGATTGGAAACAAGTGTACCTACATTGTTCGGTGTGCTTACAACTGACAATATCGAACAGGCTATTGAACGTGCCGGCACAAAGGCAGGAAACAAGGGCTATGATGCAGCATGCTCTGCAATAGAAATGATTAACCTTTTTAAAAATATTTAATCAATTCATCAGCGGCATTTAAAACCGCAACAGTTTTTTCGGCCATTTCATCAGATGGCATTACTAAATCAGGAATACAAATTACCGGAATCTGTGCATTCCATGCCGCTTGAATTCCATTTACGGAATCTTCAAGAACAAGGGCAGAGGTCGGCTCTACATTATAGTGGGCGCAGGCTTTAAGGAATATGTCAGGCTCCGGTTTTGATTTTTTGACATCCTGCCCGCTGATTATCCATGAAAAATATCTGTCAAGTCCTGAACGAGTCAGATAGCTTTCGATTAATGAATGGTTTGATGAAGATGCCACGCAGCAGGGAACTCCTCTTTCTTCAAAAAATTCAAGAAGTTTAACGATACCGGCTTTGATTTGAGGCCCATACTGTGGCAGCTCTGCACGGATTTTGTCACGTGTTTCTTGGCTGATTCGTTCTGCCGGGTATTCAGGGCCATATAATTCTAGCAGAATAGAGTTAAGTGTTTCACCGGCAGTTCCTATAGTCTTAATATAATCTTCTTCTCTATGAACGTATCCATATTTTTTCATGACTTTGGCTCTTGTTTCCATGAATAGTCTCTCTGTATCAAAGATAAGTCCATCCATATCAAATATTGCAAGTTTTGGCAGATTCATAAGGTTACCTCCGTAATATGAGTATTATACTAGATAGACATATTTGAGTCCAGAAAAACAGCTTACGAAATATTAAGAATAAACATGCATTTTTTCATCATATTTACACAATAAAGTCAATTTGCAGGAGTATACTGATAAGGTTAAAACTATTGGATAATGGATGTACAAAATGTAGAAAATATAGAAATATGATAGAGGGGATTTTAGCAATATGCTGCAAATAAAGAACATATCGAAACAATATATGACAGGAGACTTGGTACAGAATGCCCTTAAAGACGTAAGTCTGAATTTCAGAGACAATGAGTTTGTATCAATTCTCGGACCTTCAGGCTCAGGTAAGACAACGCTGCTTAACATTATCGGAGGTCTAGACAGATATGATAAGGGAGATCTTATCATTAACAATGTATCTACAAAAAATTATAAGGACAGGGACTGGGATTCTTATCGAAATCATACGGTAGGTTTCGTATTCCAAAGCTATAATCTGATTCCGCACCAGACTGTCCTGTCCAACGTTGAACTTGCCCTTACCATAAGCGGCATTTCAAAGACAGAAAGAAGAGAAAGAGCCCTTGAAGCATTAGATGCAGTAGGACTTAAAGAGCAGGCCCATAAAAAACCAAATCAGATGTCGGGTGGACAGATGCAGAGAGTAGCAATAGCAAGAGCACTTGTAAACAACCCGGACATATTGCTGGCAGATGAACCTACCGGTGCCCTTGATACAGAAACAAGCGTACAGGTTATGGAACTTCTTAAGAAGGTTGCAGACGACCGTCTTGTAATCATGGTAACTCACAACCCTGAGCTTGCTGAAGAGTACTCAACCCGCATAGTCAAGCTGAAGGATGGGGAGATAATAGGAGACAGCATGCCATTCGACCCTGATCAAAACGACCTTCCTGAAGCACAGCACAGAAATCTGGGAAAGGCCTTTATGTCCTTAGGCACAGCATTTTCCTTAAGTTTAAACAATTTGCTGACGAAGAAGGGGCGTACTATATTGACCTCCTTTGCAGGATCGATAGGAATAATTGGAATTGCACTGATTCTGTCCCTTTCCAACGGATTTCAAAACTATATAGATAAAATACAGAACGACACTTTGTCTTCATATCCTTTAACTATCACCTCAGAAACTGCAGACATGACATCGGCACTGCTGTCCATGACTGCTGCAAGCGAAGAAGAGATTGAAAAAGGAAAAGTCAAGGAACAGCAGTATATAAGCACTATGTTTTCCGAAATCGGGCAGAACGATTTGAAGTCCCTGAAAGCATATATTGAGAGAAATGCCAAGGAAGTATCTTCCATGGCTTCCCTTGTAAGATATCAGTACAGCGTATCACCTGTAATTTACACTACAAACTGCAATAGTGAAATAGCGCAGCTTAACCCTAGCAGCACAATGTCTGCCCTTACATCAGGCACACCTATGTCTGGTATGGCATCAATGGCAGGAACTTCTGTATTTAATGAACTGATAGATGACAAGAGTGCCCTTAATGAACAGTACAGGATGCTTGAAGGAAGATGGCCAAAAGCTTACGACGAAGTGATTATCATGCTTCCCGATGAAAAGAGTATTTCAGATCTTCTCCTGTACAGCCTTGGGTTAAGAGACAACAAGGAACTTCAGGAAGCCGTTGCCAAAATTATGGCGGGAGAGAGCGTAGAGGCTAAATCACAACCATTGACAATGACTTATGAGGAGCTCATGAGCATCCCTTTGAAGCTTGTAGACAAAAGCGATACCTATAAATATAACAGCCAGTATGGCGTTTATGAGGATATGACAAAGGATGCTGCATATATGAAGTCTGTGTATGAAAACAGTACCCAGCTGAAAATAGTTGGCGTGGTATGTCCTAAAAAGGACAATTCCATGGTTTCTCTGGGAGTTGGTTATACAAAAGAATTGACAGAGCATGTAATAAAAACGGCATCAGAATCTGAAATCGTCAAGAAACAGCTTGCAAATAAGGATGTGGATGTTTTCAGCGGAAAAGCCTTTGATGAGGAAAACAGAAGTTCAGGAATCGATTTTTCTGAAATGATTTCTGTCGATACCGACATGCTTTCATCGGCATTTGGTATGAAGGTCAGCGAGGCAGACATTTCCAATATAACGCAAGGATATATGTCAGATATTTCTGCGGCAATCACTACGGATACTAAGGCTGCAAATGAAGATTTTACAAATGTTCTAGCAACTTTAGCTACGAACATGTTTAAAGATTATCTAGATAAAAACGGAACTGCAGGGATGGCAACCATAAGGGGAGAAGATGCACAGAGCATTGTATCTTCATATATGTCATCACAATTAGCCGACAGTCTGTTATCTGAGCTTGAAGCAAAATATGTAGTTCCAAAGGATACATTTAAGACACTGTACAGCCAACTGCTGATGGGAATGATTCAGGGCTACAGCGCTACCGGAATGCCTCTTGCTGAAGCTGCTATAGAACCTTTCGTTTCGGCCTTTGTTCAGAGCGATGCTATTAAAACTGCTGCTGATAAGATGGCAGCCGGAATGACAGAAGCTGTGATGCAGAAGACAATTCTTACAAAAGTTGGTGAACTGAGCGGTGAACTTGCCAAGACAATGGCGTCCGGTTTTAATGTTGACCAGTCAAAGATTGCAGGAGCATTCAAGTTCAATCTCAACGAGGAGGAACTTTCAAGACTGATGAGCGCCATGTCAGCAAGCAGCGAGGAAAAGACGGCAGTATCAAACTTGATTTCACTGGGATATCAGGATTTGGATGAACCTACTGCCATTGCTTTCTATTTTGAAAACTTTGATTCGAAGGAACTGTTCACCTCATATCTTGATGATTATAATAAGAAGATGGAAAAGGAAAACTCCGACAAGGTAATTCAATGGACTGATCTTACAGGCATATTGATGTCTTCCGTTAAGACCATTGTGGATAGTGTAACCTATGTACTTATTGCATTTGTAAGCATTTCCCTTGTAGTATCCTCGGTGATGATAGGAATTATCACATATATTTCGGTATTTGAACGTACAAAGGAAATCGGCGTACTGAGAGCCATAGGCGCATCAAAGAAAAACATCTCTTCCATTTTCAATGCGGAAACCTTTATTGTAGGTCTTTGCGCCGGATTGATGGGTGTTGGAGTAACATGCCTGCTTATTCCGCCTATTAATCACCTGATTCATTCTGTAACAGGAAACGGCGATATAAATGCAGTATTACCTATAGTTGCCGCAGCGATACTCGTAACCTTGAGTATAATTTTAACTCTTATAGGAGGACTTATTCCTTCGAGACAGGCAGCTAAAAAGGACCCTGTATTGGCATTAAGAAGTGAATAATAAGACTAAAACGATACAAAAATCCCCCAAAACCTTATTTGTTTGGGGGATTTTGATATAAGAAAAAGTTAGATAATTCTGATATAGTCAGCCAGTTCCTTTTCCATTTCTACGCGATGATGTTTGGTGTAGATGCCTGGAATACCTCCTGTATGAAGCATGATTACATTTTCACCCGGCTTGATTTTGCCCTCTTTAACCATAGACAGGATGCCGGCAAAGGTTTTGCCTGTGTAGCAAGGGTCCAGTATTACAGCTTCTTTTCTGCCCATGTAATATAGTGCTTCTCTGACTTCCTTGACAGGGTTGTTGTATGCACCGTGGTCATAGTCGCTGGTAAGGTCAAAGTCTTCCTCAGTCATTTCAAGGTCCAGATTAAAGAACTTTTTGATTTTTTCATAGTATTTCAAACCGTAATCGTAAAGCCCGTTTGGTTTTGGGGAGATACCTATGCCTGTCAGGCGCAGTGGCAGATTTTCGTTTTTTATTCCCACAGCAAGACCCATATATGTACCGAAGCTTCCTACGGTTGTTACAAGTCTTACATCTTCAAGCTCCATCTCTTTTACCTGCTGCGCGATTTCCATTGCACAGTCGTAATAACCCAGAATACCGAGCTCATTGGAGCCTCCTACAGGGATGAAATAAACTTTTTCGCCTTTTTCTTCCCACTCTTTTGTTACCTTTTCTATAGCAGCTGCCTCAAGCTCTGCATCTGTATGTACTCCATCCTGCTGGACAAGATATACGGGACATCCCATTATGCCGTCAAGAAGCAGATTTGCAGACATTTCGCCGGGATAAGGGTCAACTGCAATGATAGCGGCTTTAAGTCCATATTTGGCAGCCACAGCACCTGTTAGTCTTCCGTGATTTGTCTGAGCACCACCTACAGTGAGAAGCATTGTAGCCCCTTGATCGAGAGCATCCTTTACAAGGTATTCAAGTTTGCGAAGCTTGTTGCCTCCGGTGCCGAAATTTGTAAGATCGTCCCTTTTAAGATAAAGATTGATGCCTAATTCTTCAGAGATGTTATCCAGCCTCTGAATAGGAGTAGGTGTATTTAAAAAATTAAGTTTTTCGCGTCCTAATGTCATGTGAAAGCCTCCTGTGAAATTATTTGTAATATTTGTTATATTAGAGTATAGCACAAATGATTTGCACATTGCAAAATTAATATTACAGTGCTAGTATAGGAAGGGGAAAAAAAGATAAAAAGGAGATAAAAAGGAGTTTTTTGATGGGGGAAAAAAGTAAAAGATTGTTTGTATCAGCCGTGCTTGTGGTAATAGGTAATTTCATATGTTCACTGGGTGTTACATTATTTTTGCAGCCTTCGGGTCTTGCCACAGGAAGCACCACAGGCATTGCACTTACGTTAGAACATTATCTTGATATACCTATATCATATTTTATTTTTGCCTTTAATATGTGTATGCTTGTGCTGGGCTTAATTGTGCTTGGTAAAAAGTTTGTTGTTTCAACAGTTGCCAGTTCTTTTTTATATCCGGCTTTTCTGGAACTGCAGGCAAGAGTAATAGGCGAAAGAGTTATTTCGACAGATTCCGTTATCTGTGCATGCTTTGCATCAATTTTTATCGGAGTAGGACTTGGAATCCTGATCAGGGCAGGAGCCTCAACGGGAGGAATGGATATTGTGCATCTGATCGTAAGGAAGGTTTTCCATGTGCCTGTTTCAGCAAGTATGTATGCCTTTGATGTGTTGATTCTTTCGGTACAGCTGCTGTATAGACCGGTTGAGAGCGTGTTGTACGGTATCCTGATGGTATTTATATATACCATGGTGCTTGATAAGATGCTTATGCTCGGTACAACAAGAACAGAGGTAAAAATCATCAGTGACAAGACCAAGGAAATATGCAGCATGATTCTTACGGATGTTGACAGAGGAGTTACACTTCTCAATGGAGAGAGCGGATATCTTCACGAGGAAAAGCAGATTGTACTCAGTGTCATTTCAAACAGAGAACTGCCAAAGCTGGAAAAGCTGGTGCACGACATCGACCCGGAATGCTTTATGATTGTAAGCAGAATCAGTGAAGTAAAGGGAAGAGGGTTTTCAATGAGCAGATAATATTTTTCATTATTTAGACAGGAGAAAATCGAGGATGAACAAAATACTGAAACTTCAGATCGCACTTCTTTCGGAAATAGATAAGTATGCAGATGTTACCAAAGAGAGGGACTATCCCATAGAGTGGGAAAAAGTTCATATTTCAAGCTGTGCAAAGCTTGGATATATCTTTGCAGAGCAGAGAGGTGTGGACCCTATACTTGCTTCCTGTGCCTGTGCAGTACATGATTATGGAAGAATAATTACGGGCAAGCAGGCAAACCATGCTGAAGCAGGATACCAGCCTGTAATGGAATTCCTGAGAAAAACAGAACTGTTTACAGAAGAGGAAGTGCTCGAACTTGGCTTGTCTGTAAAAAATCACAGCAAAAAAAGTGAAATCGGAACACCTCTTGAGGAAATAGTTAAGGACGCAGACGTGGTGGATTTTTATCAGTATGGATATGATATACCAAGAGAAGAGCAAAGGGAAAGATTAATTAAACTACAAATGGGGAAATAATTGGAGAAACAATTGGGAAAATGGAAATGAAAAATGTATTAAAACGAATTACAGCACTCGTTGTACTAACGGTTATGATTGCAGTTCCTGCTGCAATAAATACAGACACGGCTTATGGCCTGAATAAAGAGAAGTTTATTATCAAAACTCAAATCAATGAAGCGATTAAGACAACTTTTGGATTTTTTGATGTTTCAGGAGAGGGTGTGTCCACTCCGCAGATTTCATCTGCTTCAGTTGATGACAGCAATAATATCAGTCTGACATGGCAGGAGGTTGAAGGTGCAGAATGCTATCTGATTTATCGGTGTGAAAAAAGCGATGGAGAATATGAAAAGGTGGGGATTTCTGAAACCAGCTCTTATGTGGATACCGATTTAAAAGGTGGCAAAGAGTACTTTTATAAAGTCAGTGCCTGTGCAGGAAAGTTGAAACTCAAGAGGGGTGAAGCATCCGAAACAGCTTCAGGTTGCACCAAACTAAGTGCACCGGAGAACTTCAAGGCATCTTTTGATGAAGGTACAAGTCAGGCATCATTCTCATGGAACAAGGTGGATGGTGCTTCAAAATACATAGTGTATAAGAAGGTATGGGATGGTGGCTTCAGAACATTAGCGTCTACGGATAGCACATCCTATGCTTACAATGTAAATTGGAATGGGAAATACGCTTACAAAGTGGCTGCAGTTTACGTTAAAAACGGCAAGGAGATTGTCAGTGCCCTGAGTTCTGAGCAGTCCTTTAATGTTACAACACTTCCGGAAAATGAATATGCAAGAAAGAAAATTGCACTGACCTTTGATGACGGTCCGGGACCTTATACAAAAAGCATTGTAGATTGCCTCAATGCCAATAATGCGAGAGCAACCTTCTTCGTAGTTGGAAACAGAGCTAGTACCTACAGTAGTGCTCTACTTTATGCATATCAGAGCGGGCATGAAATAGGCAACCACTCTTACTCTCATCCGATGCTGACAGGCCTTTCTGCTGACGGAATTGCAGGTCAGATGAATAGTGCTGATGCAGCAATAAGTGCCGTTACAGGACAGGCGCCGACTATAATGAGACCTCCCGGAGGAGCAATAAATCAGACTGTCAGAGAAAATGTCGGAAAACCGATGATTAATTGGTCCTTAGACACTTTGGATTGGAAGACAAG
>JAQXRN010000217.1 GCA_029218545.1 Bacillota bacterium
CTTTTGTCATTTTATTTTTTGATTTTTCATTCATTTTTCTCATTACCTCTTCTTGATAAATTTTACCAAAGAGCAGTTATATGTGCAACATAGTCCTTTAATCTACATAAAAAAGAGCTCTTCATCAGAGCTCTCATCACCATTATTTGGTATCACTATGCCAACTCTTTACAATTTTTTCTCCACTCACGCTCCTCCTCGGTAAAGTCCAAAAAAAGGACTGTACCTGCCCGGAATTTCTACTTCGGTTTTTTTCTCTTTCCTGTGATTTCTTCAACTTCCAAGGTATAAACCATTGTCCTGTCCACTGCCGCCGGATTGAAATATGCATTGTCATCCGGATGGTAATGATTCATGAGTTTTTTCAATGCTTGCAGTTTTTCCTCATCATTTAGGATTCTGATTTTGCCCCTGCCAATTACACTTTCGTAGGACATAGTGCAATATCCTCTGTCTTCAAAATACTGAAGCTGATGCTTGCAATCCATCTCAAATGAAGCCCTGTTATCTTTTTTAATCAGGTCAATCTTATGACCTTCTAATGCACTATGGAACAGTAGTGTAATCTTCCCATCCGAAACATCCATTCCAAAATTCAGTGGTAGAATATACGGATATCCATCATCATTTAAAGCAAGCCTTAATACATCGCAATGCTTCATCACTTCAATTATTTCTTCAAAGTCTGTAATCTCGCGGTTTTTTTGCCTCATAATTATCTCCTTCACATTCATTGTCTATGGAGTGCAGTAAAAACTTATTGTTTTATTATATCATATTTGCATGCAAAAGCGTTTCGTCAAAACAAAAGCATATGACGAAAAAGAATATTTATTCAAATTTTCGCCATATGCAACAACATATATAAAAAACTATGCTAAACTCTATGCGTTATCTGCTTTCCCAGATAACTTGTTCGCCCTTATTATCTTTATAGTATACCTTATAGTCCAAAATTTCCGATGAAACTTCTTTTAAATCTAACACCCCATATTCTCCGCCTGTATCAGTTCCCTTGATTTTATTGAAATAATTTGTAGAAACTTCAATCCTTACACTTCTCATTGAATCATCCTTAAAGAAAGAGACAGAAACGTTATCATTCTTCGGAAAATACAGCAGACCTTCTTCTGTTACATATACATTTTCTCCGTCGTAAGGTACTGCCACTTCATACTCAAACAAAATGTAAGCTGCCAAAGCAAAGGTTATTGCGACCACAACAACCGTCATCACTATTACAGACAGCAGTTGCCTTAAAAGCTTGTATTTTACCTCTTTAAGGTCTGCCTTTTGATGCGCAGTTTCACGGCAGTCAATAATCGGAGCTGATTCAAAGGATTCCCTTGACAGTTCAATATAATCTTTACACTTGCTGCAATGTTCAATATGCTCTTCTACGATTGCCTTGCTATCTTCACTAAGTGCATTTCCTACGTATAATTCTGATAAATCTCTAATCACATCACAAGTTATCTTCATTTTCCAACGCCTCCATAATCTTCGTCCGAGCTCTGTAATACGTTACTCTAGCCCAGGTTTCCTGCTTGCCAAAAAGAGTTCCAATGTCCTTAAATGGCATTTCTCCATAAGTCCTCATGTAGAAAACTTCTCTATATGGTTCCTCCAGATTGTGCACAATAGCCTGAATTCGATAACTGGTTTCTTTTTTGACCAGCCTCTCTTCCGGCTCATCTGATATTTTTGTTAACTCAGTACTCAAGGCATTCTTTTTCTTCTGTTTTTTTAAATGCTGAAAATATTCGTTCTTGGCAATCTGACAAAGCCATACACTAATGTCACAGTCACCACGAAAGCCATTTATTTTTTGCAATGCCTTGGCAAAAGATTCTTGCGCAATTTCTTCTGCCAGATGTGAATCTCTGGATATGGATAAGGTATAACGATATACAATTGTAAAATATTCGCGATATATTTTTTCTAAATCCATCTTTTGTACCTCTTTTCACATATATGATGCCATAAATTGCCAAACGTTACAAAAAATTTACCTTAAAAAAGACGCCTTTCCTTCAAGGCGTCCTTTTTGAATATCCACATTTTATTTAATTAGTCAAGCCGTGGAAAGTTTTAGACATCTTGCCTACACTATTCTTTGGATGATGTTAATCTTTTAGCTGCTTCTTTCTCAAGCTGTTTTATGCTTTTCTGAGGGGTAGGTAAATCTTCTGGCATTGTGCCTCCTAGTTCAGCAATTGTCTGTCTTACCTTTTTGCCTACTTCAAAATGTACATCTCCAGCTTCTTTCTTACCCATGACTTGATCACGTCTAAGTTTTTCATCAGTCTGTGTAGCACGGAATAGATTTGCAGCTAATTCTGTACTTCCCATATGGTCTAAAATCTGCTGATTTTTCTTTAATCCTTTTCTTGCATGAATTTCTTTTGCACCAAGTCCTCCATATAAACCTTGGTATCCACGATTCTGAAAAATTGCATAGTCTATTGGATTTATGATTCCAGCATTCTTTGCTGCTTCTGCCAACGACTTGTTATGTTCACGCATCTCGCCTCGTATAGCCAATCTTTTCTGATCTTCGCTTAATTGATCATAGTTTTCGATTAACTCCCGCTGTCTTGTCTTTACAGCAAAATATGTCTGTCCCAGAGCGATAACTTTTTTACGAGAATCACCATTCATTACGATTAAGTAGCAAGCATAACGTGTAAGCATATAATCATCAATTTCACGCTCCGCACCATTACCAACTGTTATCATTTTGCCAACATCGGCAAAATGTTCCTCTACAAAGTTATTGCTGTTTTTACAAGCTTCCTTTGCCTTAATGATAACTTCATTAAAACGACGCCATTGTGAATACTCAAGGACTTCCTGCAATTCTCTTGCGTACCAGAATTCCTGACCATATTCATTCACGTGTTTTATGTCTTCAAATATTACTTCACTGTAAATTTCAATTTGGTTGTTATTCAAACTAATTATCCCTCTTTTACCCTAAAATCTATGCCTAAATTATATCGAACACTTGTTCTCATGTCAATTACCATTTAAAAAGTATCTGTTAACAAAGATCTTAGATATGAGGTTTATCATATGCTCTTACTTCAGTAAACACCATCTCCATAGGCTTGTCCCACGGTTCCATAGGGATGCACTCAGCCTTCTGCACTTCAAATGCAACGGCAACAATATGAGCGTTAACGCACTTTTCAATATATCGGTCATAAAAGCCTGCTCCCATGCCCATTCTGCCACATTTTTCATCAAAAGCAGTACACGGACAAATAACAAGGTCTATTTCTGAAGGTGGTATTTCCTCAGATTTTTGCTTTATGGGTTCCATTATCCCGCAGTACCCAGGCTGCCATGCATCTTCTCCCTTCGGAAGCAGTGCAATCATCTCACTGTTTGAAATGCATAATGGATAAACAAGTCTCTTTCCCTGTGATTCTTCAACTGCTTCAAGGGCATCCAATCTGACTTCTCCCTTGGTGGCACGGTAGATGAGTACTGTATTTGCTTTTTTATATAACTCCGAAGAGGCAATTCTTTCTGAAATAAGTGCAGAAAGCCGTTGTCTCTCTTCTGTCGATATGCTGTTTCTTGCATGTATCTTTGATTTCCTTAGTTCTTTTCTATAGTCTGACATCTTGCACCACTCTATTAGCAAATGTTTTCAAATAAGTTTGATCAAATTCATTTTCAAATTTTAGCTCTTGCTCATATCCATTTCTGTTGTGATTATTCAAACGGCCACTGACATTAATAATTCCTCGACCAACGCCGTTAAATTCGATATAATTGTCAACATTATACGGCTCTTCAATTCGTGCCTTCCCTTTTAATTTTTCATACAATTCTTGCAAGTCCACCGCAAATTTTGCGAAGTCTTTTACATCAATATCCATTGTCGTATTGGCTGAAAACCCATCGCTTTCAATAAAGATTTCTAAAGAAGAATTAACCGGTAATTCAATATCTGATTTGAAAATTTCAAGTCTCAGCTCCATCACAAAGGTTTCTGCTCTTAACTCGTAATACATCACAATGTTTCCTCCACAGCATCAAATTTCTCCAGCCCTAAAACGGAATTTATCGAATAGAATTTCTAATCCAATCGTCAAGGAATTTCATCTGTGCATCTGTATGAAACCAATGTTCTCCATCCTCCATTACAGTGAGAGTAGCACCGATTCCTTTTGAAAACTCGGATATGGTTTCGCCGGAAGTCAAATTATCCTTTTCACCATATAGGATGCAGGTCGGAATGTTCCATTCAATAGGGTGGTTTCTCACATAGCACAAGTACTCCCAAGACAAGGTTTCCCCTAGCTCCGTAGGAATCTCTTTTTTGATTTGTAATTCATCTTCTGTAACATTTGACCACAACATCATGTCCGTAATTAGTTTTTCCATATTCACAATGGGAGAAACAAACAAGGCTTGTGAAATCTTCTTCTCGGCAAGTGCATTCATCGAAAAGTAAGCACCTATGCTGTTTGCAACCAAAACAACAGTGTCATAGTCCTTACTATGCAAATCAAAATAATGTGAAAACTCGTCTTTTGAATCCCATGGATTCTGTGATTCGTAGTCAAAGCCAATAACATCACTGTCGGCAAAAAGAGGTTGATAATGCTTTGCCTCGTCTGCTGTTCCGCCTTTACCGTGTACATATATAACTAATTTCTTCAATTAACATTCACCTCTTAAACTTCCAATTCATAATTCCATTATAATCCCCATCCCTGTTCTTGTAAATGCAGCCGAATTAATGTTCCGGTCTGCGATTTATCACAAATCTTCTGGCATCCAAAACATTACAAATACAATTCAAAATACGCCCGTCATACTAATTGCTGAAGAATACCCCATACGCATGTCTTGTTTGTCCCGAGTGAAATAGTATGAAATTAGTAGCCTTTACTTTTTTCTTTGAAAATATAATCTAATACTTGGTTTTTTGGAATGCCTAAGGCAATTCCTAACTCACCATAAAGGGCATTCTCAGCCAGCTTCATATATTTCTCATCTCTTACTGTTACTTTTTTACCTGCATTCATTCTGTTCTGTTCATTCTGATATATGCATTTGATAAGTCTTATCCACTCTGTGCAAACCATATACAACATAATCGTCTTTTGAAAACATTCATTCACCACCAATACAATACTTTTCAATTTATCTAGTACATGTACCCTTTCGTTTTTTTGAACTTCTTTCTAAATATTGGGAAATAATTAAGAGGCTAGTTCACTCAGTAAATTTGAATAAACAGCCTCTGTAGTTCATGTAAATTGAATTTGATTTAATACTATTATTATAAATTAAAAATTTATTTTGTGTAAGCGATTTTTTTCAGAAAAATTTATAATTTCTCTCTG
>JAQXRN010000218.1 GCA_029218545.1 Bacillota bacterium
GTCTGCATGGCTGAAACTGTCGCCATATCGCTAACCAGTCTGTTGAGTCTATCTGTTTCATCGATAATGACCTGAAGATGGTTGTTACGCTTCTTTGGGATATCTCCTGACAAATCGCGAATCATCTCTGCATAGGAACGAATCATTGTGAGCGGAGTTTTCAGGTCATGGGATACATTTGCAATCATATCCTTTAATCTGTTGTCTGCAAGCCCGAGCTCGAAGGCGGCCGTATTCAGCGAATCAGCCAGATTGTTGATTTCGGAATAAGAGTTACCTTCAAATTTTACATCATAGTTACCTTAACCCATTACCAAGGCACAACGAGTAACACTTTTTATAGGTCTCGAAATTCTGTTTGCAAAATATACCGAAAGTATAGCTGCTAAAGAAATTGTAACAATCGTAACGTAAAACAACTGGTTCTTAAGAATATTTATGGTGGATGTAACCGGATAAAGCGGTGAAAAGATATATAGATTGGCTGTATTGCCGTCCTTGCTGGTAATTCTCCTTCCGTAGGCAAGTGTCTGATAGTCCTCCAATCCTGTGTTCATCCTGAAAGAAACATCGGTTTCGTCTGATGTATCCAAAAGATGCTTCAACTTAGATGTCTGGTCCAGATATATCTGGATAGGCAGTCTTGTCTCCTGCTCGGGAGAAAAAAGCAGTATGCCGTTTTGGGATTCCATCATTACATAGAAGTCATTTATGATTGAAAGCTCCTGGATTGAAGTTGTCAGGTTTTTGTCATTTCGTTCATAAGAATTTGAAATAGACGTAGCAACTCTTGTCACTTCGCCTATTTTCATTTCCTCATATGAATAGTTCAGAAAGAATATCTGTAAAAACCAGATTAATGCAACAATCCCAAGACCAAAGGCTGCGAAATATGCCCACAGCCTGAATTTGATGCTTCGGGTATCGTAATTACTGTTCGAACTCAAATTTGTAGCCTACCCCTCTCAATGTAACAATATAATCCCTGTATGGACCAAGGCTGTTTCTAAGATTCTTGATGTGTGTATCGATGGTTCTGTCATCGCCAAAGAAGTCATAGCCCCAGATGTCTGAAAGAAGTTTGTCTCTTGACAGAGCAATATTCTTATTTTCGACAAGATAGAAGAGAAGCTCGTATTCCTTTGGAGTAAGCTCGATTTTTTCTCCATCTACAGTTACGGTTCTTGCAGGAATGTTGATTTCAAGACCGCCAAATGTCAACACACCCTGTGGTGCTGTAGTCTGAGAATTAACTCTTGCCAGTACCGCATTTATTCTTGCCATCAATTCTTTTGGACTGAAAGGCTTAACGATATAGTCATCGATACCCAGTTCGAATCCGAATAGTTTGTCATACTCTTCTCCGCGTGCGGAAAGCATTATTACCGGGATATCTTTAATTTTTTTGATTTCCTTGCAGGCTGAGAAGCCATCCAGCTTCGGCATCATTACATCCATAATAATAATGTCATAATCGTTCAGTTTACAAAGGCCGATTGCACTCATACCATCTTCTGCCTCTGTAACCTCAAAACCGCTGAACTCGGCATACTCTCTGATGACTTCACGAATCTTAGGTTCGTCATCTACAACAAGAATTTTATACATAGGACTGTTCTCCTTTTTGTTCCGATAAGTAGTTATTTTTACATATATATTCTACCACAAATGTGGAATTAGGCAAAAGGTTTTGTGAAAAATAAATGTTGACACTAAAAAAACTCTATGATATCATAAATTATTTTGTTGAGTAACATTGACATTGAGCCTAAAAATCTTTTATACTAAACTGTAGACAGGTTTAGAATGGAGGCTTGTGTCATGTTTTCTGTAGGCAATAAAATCGTTCACCCAATGCATGGGGCTGGTACAATCCAGAAAATTGAAGAAAAGAGAATTCTAGGGGAAGTAAAACAATACTACGTCCTCAAGTTACCATGCAATGATATGAATGTTATGATTCCTGTGAATTCCGAAAATACTGTAGGTATAAGAGCTATTGAAGATAAGGATGTAGTTCTTAAGGCTATTGAGGTGCTTAAACAAGAATCAACAGAGATGGATTCCAACTGGAATCGCAGAAACAGAGAAAACATGGAAAAACTCAAGACAGGGGATATCTTCCAGGTTGCGGAGGTAGTGCGCAATTTAATTCGCGTGAACAGAGTTAAAAACTTATCTGCAGGTGAAGCGAAGATGCTTGCCAATGCAAAGCAAATCCTCTTGAGTGAGATTATATTGGCTTGTGAACTGACAGAGCCTGAGGCTGAGAAACTGGTTGAGGATGCCGTTTAATTCATTGGCACCTCTATGCAGGTAATCACCAAAACCTTAAATTTTGAAGAAAGGAGGAAGAATGATGTTTAAAAAACTGTTTAACGGAGCATTTACTTTGTTGGGCGCATTTGTTGGATATGAGGCGTTTGTGCTTCTTACAAAGATTTTGTATATGCAGGGTTTTAATGTTGGAAATATGAGCAACATGGAGAAAATCTGCATGTCAGCTTTATTTGCACTTATTTTTGGTTTTATTTTTTACTGTATAGCGCCTGTTCTGTCAAGGCAGGGTAACAGAATGGCGGACTCCATCGGAAACGATTTAAAGACTGTTTCCAGCACCGACCTTTTAGGAAGCGTGTTTGGATTGATTGCAGGTCTGGTCATTGCATTTCTACTGACTAAGATATATCAGGATGTGGTTTCCAACGCCATGTACTTTATGCTGACCATTGCGATTTATATCGTTATGGCATTCCTTGGGATTGTTATCGGTGGTAAAAAAGGTTCCGAAATAATCAACCAGTCCTTTGCCAAGATGCAGCCTGCTAGAGGAGAAAAAAAGGAAGAGAACCCTTATGCCTACAATGAAAAGGACAAGAAGAGACAGAGAATGCCCAAGATTATGGACACAAGCGTTATTATTGACGGAAGAGTTCTTGAAATAATGAAAACAGGCTTTCTCGAGGGACCGATTGTTATACCGGAATTTGTTCTGGTGGAATTGAGACACATTGCGGATTCATCTGATGCATTGAAACGCACCAGAGGGAGACGTGGACTTGATATTTTAAATAAGATTCAGGAAATCTATGGAATCGAAATCTATAACACTGATTCCGAGAAGTCCTTGCAGGACATTCCGGAGGTTGATGTTAAGCTTCTGAAGCTTGCACAGATTATAAAGGGAAAGGTTGTTACAAACGATTATAACTTAAACAAGGTTGCTGCAATACAGGAAGTTCCCGTTTTGAATATCAACGAGCTTGCTAATGCAATGAAACCTATGGTAATCCCAGGGGAAAGCATGACTGTTTCGCTGATAAAGCAGGGTAAGGACCAGAATCAGGCGGTTGCCTATCTTGACGATGGAACCATGATTGTTGTCGAAAACGGCAGAAAAAAGATCGGCCAGACTGTAGATATTATCGTTACAAGCGTATTGCAGACAGCCGCAGGCAGATTGATATTTGGAAAGATGACTGCATAAGGAGAGCTGATGTATCAGGGAAAACGTGTTACTGCAGTAATAACTGCAGCAGGAAGCGGAAGTCGTATGGGAGCTGCCATACCAAAGCAATTTCTAAAAATAGCAGATAAAACCATTTTACAGCATGCCATAAGTCCTTTTGAGGAGCTGGAACTGATTGATGATATTTTGGTTGTAACGAGCCGGGATTTTGTGGCATTATGTAACGAATTGTGCAGTGGTTTTAAAAAAGTAAAAGAAATTGTAGTTGGTGGCAAGGAGAGACAGGATTCTGTCAATAATGCCCTCGAGAGGGTTTCAGAGGGATATGTTCTCATTCATGATGGGGCAAGACCCTTTGTCACCGTTGAAATTATTAAAAATGTATTAAAGGATGCTCATAGAGAAGGAGCTGCAGTTGCGGCTGTTCCGGTTAAGGATACCATAAGAAAGCAGTCACATGAAGGTGGAAGAACCCTCAAGCGGAGTGAACTTTACAGCGTTCAGACACCGCAGGGCTTTGATGTAGAAGTCTTGAAAGAGGCTTTTAGTAGGGCTTACCAGGAGGGATTTTACGGAACCGATGACGCAGGTCTTGTGGACAGATTAGGAAGGGCGGTTGCCATTTCTGAAGGCAGTTATTCGAACATAAAGATAACGACTAAGGAGGATATGCCCATGGAGGTAAGAGTTGGAACAGGGTATGATGTTCACCAGCTGGTAGAGGGTAGAAAGCTGATTATATGTGGAGTTGAAATTCCTCATGAAAAAGGCCTTCTGGGACATTCTGATGCAGATGTGGCTCTGCATGCCCTTATGGATGCTATGCTAGGGGCAGCGGCTCTTGGTGATATAGGTAAACATTTTCCTGATACTGATGACCGATATAAAGGGATATCGAGCTTGAAGCTGCTGGCGCACGTAAACATGCTGCTTTCTGAAAAAGGGTATAGCCTTGGAAATGCAGATATAACAATTATGGCCCAGAAGCCGAAGATGCTTCCTCACATTCAGAAGATGAGGAAGAATATTTCAGACACTTTAAATGTGGATGAAGATAAAATAAACGTAAAGGCTACAACCACAGAAAAATTAGGGTTTGTAGGCCGCGAAGAGGGAATTGCTGCTGAAGCAGTTTGTATACTAAACAGATATTAGAGGAGAGTTATAACAAATGAGACTATCAAAGATGCATATTAAAACGCTCAGAGAAGTACCAAATGAAGCTGAAATTGCCAGCCATATTCTTCTTTTGAGAACCGGCATGATTAGAAAGCTGGTGTCCGGTGTATACGGATTCATGCCCCTGGGCTGGAGATCTGTTAGAAAGATTGAAAACATTATCCGTGAGGAAATGGATGCTACCGGTGCACAGGAAATTCTTATGTCAGCAGTTCAGCCTGCAGAATTATGGCAGGAGTCAGGAAGATGGTTTGCATACGGACCTGAAATGTGGAGAGTAAAGGATAGAAACGGCAGAGATTTCTGTCTTGGACCAACACACGAAGAAGTATTCACAGACATAATAAGAAATGATGTGTCATCTTACAGACAGTTACCACTGAATTTATATCAGATTCAGACAAAATACAGAGATGAAGCAAGACCTAGATTTGGTCTTATGAGAAGCAGAGAATTCATCATGAAAGACGCATATTCCTTTGATAAGGACTATGCGGGCCTTGATAAGAGCTATGATGAAATGTATAAGGCTTACGAAAAGATTTTTACCCGCTGCGGACTGACATTCAGACCTGTAGAAGCAGATACCGGAGCAATCGGAGGAAGCAATTCTCATGAATTTACAGCTCTTTCTGAAGTGGGCGAAAGTGAAATTGCATATTGTGAAAAGTGTTCCATGGCAGCAACAACAGAAAAGGCAGAGTGCGTAGATGCTCCTGCAGAGGATGATGCAATGCTTCCATTAGAGGAAGTTAATACTCCTGGAACTAAGACTATTGAAGAAGTTGCAAACTTCCTTGGTATGGACCAGTCAAGAACAATTAAGGCTTTACTGTTTGTTACCTACGATGAAGAAGGAAAAGAAAACGGATATGTAGCTGCCTTCGTTCGTGGCGATAGAGAGCTTAACATGGTTAAGCTGATCAATGCTTTAAATATTCCGGAACATTCAATCGAATTTGCTGATGAAGCGAAGATGAGCCAGGCAACAGGCTGCGTAGGAGGATTTACAGGTCCTATAGGACTTCATGATTGCAAGATTGTAGTTGACAGCGAGCTGGTTGGTCTTAAGAATCTCTGCGCTGGAGCAAACAAAGAAGATTACCATGTGAAAAATGTAAACTATGGAAGAGACTATGAAGGCGACATTGTAACTGACCTAAAGCTTCTGAAAGAAGGGGATCCTTGTCCTGTATGCGGAGCACCTGTAAAGCATGCACGTGGCATTGAGGTTGGTCAGGTATTTAAGCTTGGCACGAAATATTCTGAATCTATGGGTGCAACATACAAGGACGAAAATCAGAAGGATCAGTTCATAGTTATGGGATGTTACGGTATTGGTGTTACAAGAACTCTTTCTGCAGTAGTTGAACAGCACCATGATGAAAACGGAATTATCTGGCCTATGTCAGTTGCACCATATCATGTAATTGTAACTCTCGTTAAGCCTGAAGATGAAGAACAGGCGGCTGTGGCTGAAAAGATCTACAATGACCTTATGAAGGCTGGAGTTGAAGTTCTGCTGGATGACAGAAAGGAAAGACCTGGCGTTAAGTTCAAAGATGCAGACCTTCTTGGCATTCCTGTAAGAATTACTGTAGGTAAGCGTGCAGGAGAAGGTATTGTTGAATACAAGCTTAGAAGAGAAGAAGAAAAATCTGAAAAAGCCGTTGAAGATGCAATAAAAGATGCAATTGCCATCGTAAATGCAGAAAAATAATGAGCAGGCTTAAGGAGTTTTGTAAAAACAGCATATATTGGAATCTGTTTGAGTGCTTCTTCAAGTTGGGTCTGTTTACCATTGGAGGCGGAATGGCAATGATTCCGATTATGCAGGAGAAAATCTGCGACGAAAGAAAGTGGATGACCGAAGAGGAAATTCTTGACTGTATTGCTGTAAGTCAGAGCCTTCCTGGTGTAATTGCCATAAATATGGCAACTTACGTAGGCTATTACAAAAAAGGGTTAAAGGGCGCATTGGTTTCCACAGCGGGAGTTCTATTACCATCGTTTATTATCATTATTTTGGTGGTATCTTTATTACGGACAATAGATGAAAACCCATATGTGCAAGGAGCACTGGAAGGTATTAAGGCGGCAGCGACTGGACTTATTGCCTTTGCTGCGTATAAAATGGGCAAGCAGACATTAAAGGGTGTTTTTCAATGGATAATGGCCATTTTGGCATTCCTTTTAATTGTCGTATTTGGTCTTAATGCAGTTTGGGTAATTCTTGGGGCAATAGTTGCAGGTGAAGTGTATGCTGCTATTAATGCGGCAGCCTTGACAAAGGAGGGAAAACAATGATTGTTATCTTGTCAAAGCTTTTCCTGACATTTGCAAAAATTGGGCTCATTGGCTTTGGAGGAGGCCTTGCCATACTACCTCTGATTTACCAGGGAATGCAAAGCTTCGGTACCATTGCTCCTGAAGAATTTGCAGAGCTGTTTGCTATTTCTCAGGCAACCCCCGGACCAATGGCGGTAAATGCAGCAACTTTTGCAGGTTTCGAAACTGCAGGAGTTCCGGGTGCCTTGGCCGCGACTTTGGGAGTTGCACTTCCTGCATTTGTTCTAATTGGAATCTGTGTCAAGTTCCTTAACAGGTATCAGGAGCATAAACTGGTAAAGGGAGCTTTTGTGGGTATCAGACCTGTTGCAGTGGGAATGATAATGGCAGGTTTTGTGATGGTTGGTCAAACTTCGCTGTTTTATGCTGAATCTGTAGACTGGAACAGTTTGAGCAGTGTGTTGGAAGGAATAAAAATTTTACCGGCCATAATGGCTGTAGCAACCTTTGTGCTTGCAAAGCACTTTAAGGTTGGATCGATAAAACTGATTATTATTATGGGTGTTTGCGGAGCTATATTCTGCAGCGGATTAATATAGGAGGAACAAAATGAAAAAAGTAATTATTGAAATGATTAACGGAGATATGATGAAAGGTGAGTTATACCCTGAATACGCTCCTTTAACAGTAGAAAATTTCGAAAAGCTTGCAAATGATGGCTTCTATGATGGATTGACTTTCCATAGAGTAATTCCGGGTTTCATGATTCAAGGAGGATGCCCAAAGGGCAATGGTACCGGCGGTCCGGGATATACAATCAAGGGAGAGTTTGATGCAAATGGAGTAAGAAACGACCTTGATCACACAAGAGGAGTGTTGTCAATGGCAAGAGCAATGCATCCTGACTCAGCAGGCTCACAGTTCTTTATTATGGTTGAAGCAGCACCACATCTTGATGGACAATATGCTGCCTTCGGAAAAATTACAGAAGGAATGGACGCTGCTGATAAAATTGTTAACGTGTCCAGAGACAGATATGACTGCCCGCTTGAAAAGCAGGAAATCAAGACAATTAGGGTAGTTGAAGAATAGAACAGACAGTAAGGAGTTAGCGCAAAATCATGGCATTTTTTAAAGACGTAAGAGAAGACATAAGAAATATAGTTGAAAAGGACCCTGCGGCCAGAAACGGTCTTGAGGTTCTTATCTGCTATCCAGGAATCTGGGCTTTGATTATGCATAAACCGGCACATTGGTGCTACAAGCATGGTCTTAAGCTTATTGGCAGAATTATTTCGCAGCTCACAAGGTGGTTTACAGGTATAGAAATCCATCCTGGAGCGACAATAGGCAGACGATGTTTTATTGACCATGGAATGGGAATAATTATTGGAGAAACTACTGAAATCGGTGATGACGTTACCATTTATCAAGGTGTAACTCTTGGAGGTACAGGCAAAGATACCGGTAAGAGACACCCTACCATCGGAAACCGTGTGATGATCAGTTCCGGGGCAAAGGTTCTAGGGCCATTCAAAGTAGGCGATGATTCAAAAATCGGTGCCGGTTCTGTTGTTCTCAAGGAAGTTCCGCCTCGCTGCACAGTAGTTGGCATTCCCGGAACTATAGTAAAGAGAAACGGACAGAACCTTCAGGATCTGAACCAGGTGGATTTACCGGATCCTGTAGCGGTAGAGATAGAATGTTTGAGAAGACGAATTGTAACTTTAGAAAACAGATTGCGTGAGGAAAATAAGCATGAAGATTTATAATACTTTGACAAGAAAAAAAGAGGAGTTTGTGCCTATTGAAGAGGGAAAGGTTAAGATGTATGTCTGCGGACCTACAGTATATAACTATTTCCATATAGGTAATGCAAGACCTTTCGTTGTATTTGATACAATGCGTAAATACCTGGAATACAGGGGCTATAAAGTGAAGTTTGTACAGAACTTTACCGATGTTGATGACAAGATTATCAACAGAGCAAAGGAAGAGGGTATCAGTGCAGGTGAAGTAAGCGAAAAGTATATCGAAGAGTATTACAAGGATGCTGCGGCACTTAATGTGAAAAAAGCAACAGTTCACCCTAAAGTAACTGAAACTATGTCTGATATCATAAAGTTTGTCGAAGATCTGATAGAAAAAGGCTATGCATACGAATCAGAGGGCGATGTATACTACAGAGCAAGAAAGTTCGATGGATATGGAAAATTATCGGGAAAGAATATCGATGATTTGATTTCAGGAGCAAGAATTGCTGTTGGAGAGAAGAAAGAAGACCCGTTGGATTTTGCTCTTTGGAAGGCAAGAAAAGAAGAAAGCGAGATAGCATGGGAATCTCCATGGGGAATGGGAAGACCCGGATGGCATATAGAGTGCTCTGCAATGTCAAAGAAGTATTTAGGACCAACAATTGACATTCATGCAGGCGGAGAAGACTTGCAGTTCCCTCATCACGAAAACGAGATTGCACAGTCAGAAGCATGCAATGGACAGCAGTTCGCAAACTATTGGATGCATAACGGCTATATCAACATCGATGGTGTTAAAATGTCAAAATCTCTTGGAAATTTCAAAACAGTAAGAGATTTATTGCAGCACTATGATGGAGAAGTGTTGAGATTCCTTATTCTAAGCGGACATTACAGAGGACCTATAGACTTTGGTCCGGATATTCTCACCCAGTCCCAGAATGGCCTGGCGAGAATGAGAAATGCCAAGAGCAATCTTAAGCATCTTGTCTCTGCTTGTGAAGGTTCCATGACTGATGCAGAAAAGGAAACTTTGGCTGGATTTGACAAGTTCAGAGAAAGATTTATTGAAGTGATGGATGACGATTTAAATACTGCGGATGCAATTTCTGTTGTATTTGAATTAATTACTTCTATTAATACTGCAGTCAAGGATGGAGCAACAAAGGAATTTGCACAGAAATCTTTAGACCTGTTAATGGAACTGACTACAGTTCTAGGTCTTCTTCAGCAGGATCCGCAAGAGGAGGATGCTGAAATCGAACCTGAAATCCAGGCTCTCATTGATGAACGTCAGGCAGCAAGAAAGGAAAAAAACTTTGCAAGAGCAGACGAAATCAGAGATCAGCTTAAAGCTATGGGAATTACATTAAAGGATACTCCACAGGGTGTTCAGGTTATCAGATAATATGCTTAACAACGATGTAAAACAAATTAACACTACTGCTCTGGCATACATGGGAGACGCGGTTTATGAGGTATATGTAAGAAGACACGTCATGGAAAGCGGACACGTTCATGTGGACAGGCTTCATGCCATGGCAGTTCCTTTTGTTAAAGCAGAAGGACAGGCAAGAGCTGTAAAATACCTGATGGAGAACGGGCTTACAGATGAAGAACAGACACTGGCAAGGAGAGCAAGAAACCATAAAATTGCCTCCAAGGCAAAAAATGCAAGTCCTATGGATTATAAGTGGGCAACTGCCTTCGAAGCATTAATTGGATATTTATACTTAAAAGGTGATGGTGAACGTATGGAAGAGATTATTTCCATGGCTATACATCACATAGAGGAGACAGGAGCAAAGAAATGAGCAAAGCAGATGTGCTATTTGTAAAAATGTGCAAGGAGATTTTAGAAAACGGTTTTTCTTCAGAGGGGCAAAAGGTTCGCCCTAGATGGGAAGACGGTACTCCTGCACATACCATAAAAACTTTTGGTGTTGTAAACAGATATAACCTTCAGGAAGAGTTTCCTGCATTGACGCTCAGACCTACAGCTATTAAGACTGCTGTCGATGAGATGCTGTGGATATGGCAGAGAAAATCGAATAATATTAAAGATCTAAAAGGACATATCTGGGATGAGTGGGCAGATGAAAATGGTTCAATCGGCAAAGCATATGGTTACCAGATGGGGGTAAAGTATCATTTTGCGCAAGGGGAAATGGATCAGGTAGATAATGTTTTATGGCAGCTGAAGAATACCCCATACTCCAGAAGAATTCTTACCAATATATATAAGTTTGACGATCTGATGGAAATGGGACTGGAACCATGTGCATACAGCATGACATTTAATGTTACCGGAGATAGGCTGAATGCGATACTTAACCAGAGGTCACAGGATATTTTAGCTGCAAATAACTGGAATGTGGTTCAATATGCTGTGCTGGTTCATATGTTTGCTCAGGTAAGCGGACTGAAGGCAGGCGAACTTGTTCATGTCATAGCAGATGCGCACATATATGACAGACATGTTCCGATTATTGAAGAACTCATTACAAGGCCTCAATATCCTGCACCAAAGTTCAGATTAAATCCTGACGTTAAAGATTTTTACGATTTCACGCCAGATGATGTGATAATCGAAGATTACCAGAAAAACCCTCAGGTTTTAAATATACCTGTGGCAGTTTAGATGTCGGAGGAAAACATGAAGCTTATTGTAGCAGCAGACAGAAATTGGGCAATAGGAAATAAAAATGATTTGCTTTGCCATCTGCCGGGTGATTTAAAGTATTTTAAAGAAAAAACAACCGGGAAGACTGTAGTGATGGGAAGAAAGACCCTAGAAAGTCTTCCGGGAGGCAAGCCTCTGCCTAACAGAACAAATATTGTGATGACACGAGATGCTTCCTTCGCAAAGGAAGGCTGCATAATCGTTAACAGCATTGAAGAATTGATGGAAAAATATATGCAGGAAGATCTTATGGTAATGGGTGGAGCAGAGATATATACAAAACTGCTTCCGTACTGTGACACCTGCTATATAACAGAAATAGATGAGGAATTTGAAGCAGACAAATTTATTCCGAATCTTGCTCAGAGCTGTGATTTTGAGAAGGTATGGGAAAGCGAACCGGTTACTGAAAAAGGCATTACTTACAGATTTACAGAATATAAGAGGGTAAAAAATGGCTAAAAGAGATAATCCGCGCCTGAAGGAACAGTCAATTCGTGCAGGCAAGAACAAGCGCAGTTCGAATCTAAATCCCAGACCAAAAAAAAGCACCAGACCTAAGACTGAGGAATACGTAAGACATGAAAACGTAATAATAGGGAGAAATCCTGTCATGGAAGCGCTCAAGAGTGGAAGAGAAATAGATAAACTTTTGGTTGCTTCCGGAGAAGGTTCCATCGTAAAGATTGTTGGAATGGCAAAAGACAGAGGCATTCCTATCATAAAAGCAGAGAGAGCAAGCCTTGACAGAATATCTGCAGGAGGAGCTCATCAGGGCATCATTGCATACGCTTCGGCTTTTGAATACAAGGAACTTGAGGATATTATGGAAAAGGCGAAGGCCAGTGGTGAGGAACCGCTGATTATTATCCTTGACAACCTTGAAGATCCCCATAATCTTGGCGCTATAATGAGAACTGCAGAATGTGCAGGTGCTCATGGCGTAATAATCCCTAAAAGAAATGCTTGCGGGCTGACAGAAACTGTTGCCAAATCTTCTGCGGGGGCAATAGAATATGTTCCATGTGTGAGAGTTACAAATATTGTAAGAACAATAGAGGAACTTAAGGAAGAAGGTTTCTGGATTGCCGCCTGTGATATGGGTGGTCAAAATTATTATGAAGCGGATCTCAGTGGAAAGCTTGCTGTGGTTATTGGAAGTGAAGGGGCAGGGATAAGCAAACTGGTAAAAGAAAATTGTGATTTTACCGTTTCGATGCCTATGGTTGGCAGAATCACATCCCTGAATGCCTCAAATGCAGCGGCGGTGCTTATGTACGAAGTGAGAAGACAACGAGATGCAAGAAGATAATTATATAATACTTACAGATGAAGAAATGGTCAAAATGGCACAAGAAGGGAGCATTACCGCAGAGGAATTCCTGATAAAGAAGTACAAAACTCTTGTAAAGCAAAAATCAAGCACCTACTTTATTATAGGAGGTGACAAAGAGGATGTAATTCAAGAAGGAATGATAGGCATTTTCAAAGCAATTCGCGAATATAGAGATGAACGCAATGCTACCTTTAGAACCTTTGCCGAGATTTGCATTAACAGACAGATTATTTCTGCCATAAGAAATGCAAATCTAAAAAAACATCAAATCTTAAATGAATCTGTATCTCTTAGCATTGATAATGACCCTGAAGGTGAGATGAAGTCTCTGGAAGAAAGGCTTCCTTCAAAGCAGGATGATGATCCTGAAACGCTCATGCTAATGAAGGAAGTGGGAGAATATTTAAAAAAAGACAAGGATGAGATCTTCAGCACTTTGGAAAAAAATGTATGGGATAAAATGCTGCAGGGCAAAAACTATCAGGAAATAGCGAAGGATCTTAAGAAAAGTCCCAAATCTGTTGATAATACCATGCAGCGCATAAAAAAGAAGATATATGCTTATCTGGGATATTGACAATTACAATCACATATAGTAGGATAAGATTTGCTAATCGCGTTTTGCGATTATGCATGCTGCTGTAGCTCAGTCGGTAGAGCGCATCCTTGGTAAGGATGAGGTTCGGCAGTTCAAGTCTGCTCAGCAGCTCCAAAAACTCCCGGAAATTATCTTTCGGGAGTTTTTTATTTTCCCAATGTGGTATATAATAAGGTAGCATTATATTTAGAATTTGTTTTAATGAGCGGAAACAGCATAAGGAGGGACACTTTACAATGACAAAGGATATTAAATATATTGGAGTAAACGATCATCAACTGGACTTATTTGAAGGTCAGTATATTGTTCCAAACGGAATGGCATATAATTCATATGCTATCCTGGATGAAAAGATTGCAATTATGGACTCTGTAGAGGCAAACTTTACTGAACAGTGGTTTGAGAATATTGAGGAAGCTTTATCGGGTAGAAAACCAGATTATCTTATCGTTCAGCACATGGAACCTGACCATTCAGGAAGTTTGTTCAAATTTGCTGAAAAATATCCAAATACAAAGATTGTGGCATCATCAAAAGTATTTAATATGGTTAAGAACTTCTATGGAATGGATTTTGAAGATAAAAAGCTTGTTGTAGGAGATGGAGATAAACTTACATTGGGACAGCATGAGCTTTCCTTCGTCACTGCTCCTATGGTACACTGGCCTGAAGTAATAATGACATATGACTCCAAGGATAAAGTGCTATTCTCAGCAGATGCTTTTGGAAAATTCGGAGCGTTAGATGTTGAAGAAGATTGGGCATGTGAAGCAAGGCGTTATTATTTTGGGATTGTCGGAAAGTATGGTGCACAGGTACAGGCCGTGATGAAAAAACTGGCATCATTTGAAATAAAAGCTATTTGTCCGCTACACGGTCCTGCATTGACAGAAAATCTTGAATACTACATTAACCTTTATAATACATGGTCAGGCTATGGCGTTGAAGAAGAAGGCGTTGTGATAGCATATACTTCTGTATATGGCAATACAAAAAAGGCAGCATTAAAGCTGGAAGAGCTACTGCACGAAAGAGGCGTTGAAAAGGTTGCAGTTAATGATCTGGCAAGATGTGATATGGCCGAAGCGGTTGAAGATGCTTTCCGCTACAGCAAGTTGGTTCTTGCAACAACAACATATAATGGAGATATTTTCCCATTTATGCGCCATTTCATCGAGGACCTTACAGAAAGAAATTACAGCAATAGATTTGTAGGTATTATCGAAAATGGAAGCTGGGCACCTACAGCGGCAAGAGTAATCAAAGGAATGCTTGAAAATAGCAAGAACCTTACATATGCCGAAACAAATGTTAAAATCATGTCTGCTATGAGTGATGAAAATATAGCTCAGCTTGAGGCTTTGGCTGACGAACTGTGCGGACAGTGTGCATCAGTAACAGAAGAACCGGAAGAAGAAGGAAACAAGAAAAAATTCGTATGCAAAATATGCGGATATGTTCATGAGGCAGATCAGCTCGACCCGGACTTCAAATGTCCTCTTTGCGGCCGCGGTGCAGAAGATTTTGAAGAAATGAAATAGTAACAATGTGGTTAAAAATTTCTTGCAATGTACTGCAAATATGGTAAAATTATATAGATAGGTTTAAATAAACCAAAGTGAGTTTGGGGACGCCTAAATTCGCGCTTCTAAAAAATAACGTTATATTATTAGGAGGATTGATAAAAATGGCAAAAGCTAAATTTGAAAGAACAAAACCGCATATTAACATCGGAACAATCGGTCACGTAGACCACGGTAAGACAACTCTTACAGCAGCTATCACAAAGACATTATTCGAAAGATACGGATTAGGTCAGAAGGTAGACTTCGAAAACATCGATAAGGCACCAGAAGAAAGAGAAAGAGGTATCACAATCTCCACAGCTCACGTAGAATACGAAACACCTAACAGACACTACGCACACGTAGACTGCCCAGGCCACGCTGACTATGTAAAGAACATGATCACAGGTGCTGCACAGATGGACGGTGCAATTCTGGTATGTGCTGCAACAGATGGTCCAATGCCACAGACAAGAGAACACATTCTTTTATCAAGACAGGTAGGCGTACCATACATCATCGTATTCTTAAACAAGTGCGACATGGTAGATGACGATGAATTATTAGACCTAGTAGAAATGGAAGTAAGAGAATTACTAGACGAATATGAATTCCCAGGAGATGACACACCAATCATCAGAGGATCCGCATTAGGCGCATTAGAAGATCCAAATGGTCCATGGGGAGACAAGATCTTAGAATTATTCGAAGCAGTAGACACTTATATTCCAGAACCAGAAAGAGACAATGACAAGCCATTCTTAATGCCAGTAGAAGACGTATTCTCCATCACAGGAAGAGGTACAGTAGCAACAGGTAGAGTAGAAAGAGGCGTATTAGAAGTAGGTAACGAAGTAGAAATCGTAGGCTTAACAGAAGAAAAGAGAAAAGTAGTAGTAACAGGTGTAGAAATGTTCAGAAAGCTTTTAGATAAGGCAGAAACAGGAGACAACATCGGTGCATTACTAAGAGGCGTACAGAGAAACGAAATCGAAAGAGGACAGGTTCTTTGCCAGCCAGGAACAATTCAGCCACACACAAAGTTCAAAGGTGAAGTATACGTATTAAAGAAAGAAGAAGGCGGAAGACACACACCATTCTTCAACGGATACAGACCACAGTTCTACTTCAGAACAACAGACGTAACAGGAGATTTACAGTTACCAGAAGGAACAGAAATGTGCATGCCAGGAGATAACATCACAATGACAATCGAACTGATCACACCAATCGCAATCGAAGAAGGATTAAGATTTGCGATCAGAGAAGGTGGTAGAACAGTAGGTTCCGGAGTAGTATCTGAAATCATCGAATAAAAGTGAGGTTCAAAAGCTTTGCTTTTGCTAAACCGAACTTTCGCAAAGC
>JAQXRN010000219.1 GCA_029218545.1 Bacillota bacterium
AACAACTGATGAGGACCTTAAGGAAGCCTGCAGGAACGCAGACATTATAATCGCTGCAGCAGGCAGAGCTAAAACTGTTACAGCAGAACATGTTGACGGTAAACAGATTATTGTCGATGTAGGAATAAACTTTGATGAAGAAGGAAATATGTGTGGAGACGTTGACTTTGATGGCGTTTGCAATAATGTTTCAGCAATCACACCTGTTCCCGGCGGTGTAGGCGGAGTCACTACTGCTCTTCTCATGTATCATGTTGCAACAGCCGCAGCAAATATGTAATGGCAATATCAAAATTTATTGACTTTTATATATTTTCGCGATAAAATTAAAGAGTTAATTTAATATAAACGATGACGAAGAGGAGTAAGTGAAGACTTGCAAACTCTACAGAGAATTGGAGTCATGGGCTGAGAGCTCCAAGAGAAGGCGTTCACCGAAGGTTGCTTCCGAGTTTTACTATAATGAGGTGTCTTTGCAGTCCCCGTAGGGATAAGCAAAGGAATAAAGGTGGTCCCGCGGAGATAATATCCGTCCTTTAGTTAGGGCGGATTTTTTATTTTTTGAAAGTTCGCCATCAATACCATTAATACCTATATATGAAGGAGAGAAACATGGAGAAGAATTTAGCGAAGAATTACAATCCAAAGGAATTTGAAGACCGCATCTATGAGATGTGGGAACAAGAAGGCTGCTTCAGAGCAGAAGTTGATGAAGATAAAAAGCCATTCACAATTGTGATGCCACCTCCAAATATTACAGGACAGCTTCACATGGGACATGCTTTAGACCAGACTCTGCAGGATGTTCTTACAAGATGGAAGAGAATGCAGGGCTTTAGCGCATTATGGCTGCCAGGCTCTGACCATGCCAGCATTGCTACAGAAGTAAAGGTAGTAGACAAAATCCGTAAGGAAGAAGGCCTCGAAAAGGAAGACTTGGGAAGAGAAGAATTTCTTAAGAGAGCATGGGCATGGAAGGAAGAATACGGCGGAAGAATCACTCGTCAGTGTCGTAAGCTGGGTGACTCCTGTGACTGGTCAAGAGAAAGATTTACTATGGACGAAGGCTGCAACAAGGCAGTTAAGACTTTCTTTATTAAACTGTACGAAAGAGGACTTATCTACAGAGGAAACAGACTAATCAACTGGTGCCCTCAGTGCGGAACATCCCTTTCCGATGCAGAAGTTGAACATGAGGATAAGAGCGGCAAGTACTGGTACTTCAGATATCCAGCTGTTGATGGCGGAGAAGGCATCGTAGTTGCAACCTCAAGACCTGAAACTATGTTTGCCGATGAAGCTATCGCAGTTCATCCTGATGATGAAAGATATAAGGATATGGTTGGCAAAAAGGTTATCCTTCCTCTAGTTGGCAAGGAAATTCCTGTAATTGCTGATATTTATCCTGATCCGGAAAAGGGTACAGGTGCAGTTAAGATTACTCCTGCTCACGACCCTAACGACTTTGAAGTAGGTATCAGAGCAGGTTTAGAAAGACCAAGCTGCATCGACAAGGATGCTAAGATGAATGCTCTTGCAGGTAAGTACGAAGGTATGGACCGCTATGAATGTCGTAAGGCATGGGTTGCTGACCTTGAAGCTGCAGGTTACCTTGTTAAGACAGAAGAAAAGGTTATCCCTGTAGGAGAATGCTACAGATGTGGAACAGTTATTGAGCCAATGCTTTCCGACCAGTGGTTCGTTGCTATGGAAGAGCTTGCAAAGCCTGCCATTGAAGCTGCAAAGAAGGGCGATTTAACTCACGTACCTGAAAGATTTGAAAAGACATATTTAAGATGGCTGGAAGAAATCAGAGACTGGTGTATTTCAAGACAGTTATGGTGGGGACACAGAATCCCTGCATACTACTGCCAGGATTGTAATGAAATCGTAGTTGACTACGATACTCCGGCAGTTTGCCCTAAGTGCGGAGGCACTCACTTCAAGCAGGACGAGGACGTTCTTGATACATGGTTCTCCTCAGCATTATGGCCTTTCTCAACTCTAGGATGGCCTGAAAAGACTCCTGAACTGGAATACTTCTATCCAACTGATGTTTTAGTAACAGGCTATGACATTATCTTCTTCTGGGTAGTAAGAATGGTATTCTCAGGTCTCGAAGCCATGGGAGAAGTACCTTTCCACCATGTATACGTTCATGGTCTTGTTAGAGACGCAGAAGGTCGTAAGATGAGTAAATCCCTTGGAAACGGCATTGACCCTCTTGAAGTTATCGACCAGTATGGTGCAGATGCTTTAAGATTTATGCTTACAACAGGTATCACTCCTGGTAACGACATGAGATTCAAGGATGACAGACTTGAGTCCTGCAGAAACTTTGCTAATAAGCTTTGGAATGCATCAAGATTCGTAATAATGAATCTTCAGGACGAAGACGGCAACTTCAAGGAATTGGCAAAATGTTGTGCTGATTGCTGCGGATGTGCCTGCGGAGATACTACAAACTTTACAAACATCCCATTGAAAGATGAAGATAAGTGGATAATCAGCAAGGTTAACGAGGCTGTAGAATACGTTACAAATGCTTTAGAAAAGTATGACCTTGCATTAGCAGGACAGAGGGTTTATGACCTTATCTGGAATGAATACTGTGACTGGTATATTGAACTGGTTAAGCCTAGATTATGGGGCGATGACGAAGAAGACAAGAAGGTTGTAAGATTTACTTTAGTAATGTGCTTAAAGAATATGCTGAAGATGCTTCACCCATTCATGCCTTTCATCACTGAAGAAATATGGAGCTTCCTGCCACATGGCGAAGAACAGGCTGACAATCCTAACAACTATCTGATAAAGGCTAGCTGGCCTGAATTCAGCTTATCATGCGTATTCCCTAAGGCTGCAAAGACTTTAGAGACTGCAATGGAAGCTATCCGTGCAATCAGAAACATCAGAGCTGAAGCCGATGCTGCACCAAGCAAGAAGCTGAGAGCAGTAATCGTTGCAGAAGGCGCAGTCCTCGAAACATTAAAGGACGCTGAAAGATATATTAAGAATCTGGCTAACATTACTGATGTTACCTTCGTTTCAAGCAAGGAAGACGCTCCTGAGGAATCCATGTCAGCAGTAATCAATGGTGCTGAAATCTATATTCCTCTTGAAGACCTGGTAGATTATAAGGCTGAATATGACAGACTTCTTAAGGAACAGAAGAAACTCGAAGGCGAAGTTAAGAGAGTTGAAGGCAAGCTTTCAAACCAGGGCTTCATCAGCAAGGCTCCTGAAAAGGTAATTAACGAAGAAAAAGAAAAGATGGTTAAATACAAAGAAATGCTTGAAAAGGTTACTGCAAGATTAGAGATGATCAAGGCAAAAATATGATAACAACTAAAGCTGAAGAAAAAATACATGAATTTGAACGCTTTGGAAACGTCTTGGGACTTGAAAGAATGAACAAGATTCTTGAGCTTCTTGGAAACCCACATGAGGATTTGAAAATAATTCACGTGGCGGGAACAAATGGTAAGGGCTCTACATGCAGATACATGTACAGCGTTCTTCAGGAGGCGGGCTATAAGACAGGCTTATACACCTCTCCGTTTCTCGAGAAGTTCAACGAAAGAATCGAATTTAACGGTCAGTGCATAAGTGATGAGGACCTGTCTTGCTATACAGACAGGGTCCTCGCACAAGTAGAAAGAATGACCGAAATTTGCAATCAGAAGCCCACAGAATTTGAAGTAATAACTGCAATCGCGCTCCTGTATTTTAAAGAAAAAAATTGCGATTATGTCATTTTAGAAGTGGGACTTGGCGGAATAGGCGATTCTACCAATGTATGCCAAAAGCCTTTGGCTTCTGTAATTACTTCAGTATCCATGGATCATATGGATAGGCTGGGAAATACAATCGAAGATATTGCCCGGGAAAAGGCCGGGATTATCAAGGAAGCCTGCCCGGTTATCACAAGCGTTAGAAACGAAAAGGCCCTTGAGATTATCAGAGAAACTGCAAAGAAAAAGAATTGTCCGTATATGGAGACGGCAAAAGTCGAAGTAAACATTCATAAAGAAGCTCTCGATGGAATGTGCTTTGATGCTTTAAATCTTAGCAACCTTGAAATATCAATGACAGGCAGACATCAGGCTGAAAATGCAACTTTAGCAGTTGCAACCCTTTTATACCTTGACCAAGAAGGCAAGATAGATGTTTCTAGAGACGTTCTCTACAAAGGATTGAAAAAAGCAAAGCAGCACGGCCGATTTGAAGTGCTTTCTGACATGGGAAATAGGCCGGTTATTATTATCGATGGTGCACATAATATAGATGGAGCAGAAGCTCTAAAAAATGCAGTGAATTCGCTTTGCCCTGATGGAAGGATTCTTCTGGTAACAGGAATGCTTAAAGATAAGGATTATGAAGGCATAATAGGACAATTCCTTGAAATAACCGGGGATTTCATTGTTACTGAGCCTCAAAATCCCAGAAAGCTTTTGGCGGAAGAACTTTCGGAAGTTCTTATTGCATCTGGTGCAAGGTCAGCTGTTTCAATACCTAAACCAGAGGACGCTGTTAACTATGTGAACCAAATTAAATCTGATTATGATGCTGTAATATTTGCTGGATCCCTGTATCTAATCGGGGAGATAAGGAGTATGTTGAAAAATGCTTAAATTTACGATGAAATCCACAGATGAATACGAAAGATTAGTAAAGTTTTTCGTAGAAAATGAACTGGAATTTGACGGTGATGAAGAGGTAGATACCGATATAGTTAAATGCTGGAAGATGGTTCATACGGATGATGTTCTGATTGGCGGATGCGTTCTTGCAAAACGCCAGGGCAAATACATCGTTGATGGAATTGCAGTGACAAAGCTCTTTAGAAAATTTGGACTGGGCAAGATAATGGTGGACAAGATGGTAAAAGAGGTCAAGGCCCTTGGTGGTCATGAGCTTTTCCTTGTGGCAAGAGCACCTGAATTCTTCAGAACATTAGGCTTTGAAACTGTTGAACCAGAAGAGGCACCCCTCTTCTTTGAGTGCGCCCAGTGCCCTCAATATCAGAAAAACTGTCATCCTGAAATCATGAGATTGGAGATAGAATAGTGAATTATCATAAATTACTTCAGGCTATACTCGATATTGCAGAAGAAATGCTTGTATGCGGCGCTGAGGTTGACCGTGTTGAGGACAGCATAGAACGTATGTGTTATGCATATGGATGTGACAGAGTGAATGCCTTTATTATAACTTCAAATATTCAGGTAACTTTTGAAGATCCGGAGGGCAATATAATTACACAAATCAGAAGGCTCAAAAGGAACGACACAAATTTTGACAGGCTGGATTACTTAAACGATCTGTCGAGGTATATCTGTGCCAATAAACCTGAACTTGATGTGCTGGTTGAAAAATATGAGGCGGTTATGAACAGGAAGCAGCTTCCAACCTGGCTGCAGTATTTCGGTGCAGTTCTCGTTGCATCCGGATTTGCAGTGTTCTTCGGGGGAAATTTTGCTGACGCAATTGCTTCGGGGATTATGGGAATTGTAATAACTCTAATTACAAGAGTTCTTGCCAGAATAGAGGAAAACCAGATGGCAAAGCTTTTTGTTTCGTCTGTCATAGCTGGATTTTTAGCAATTATTCTTGTGGCAGTAGGCATTGGAAGCAATGTTGACAAGATTATGATAGGTGGAATTATGCTTCTGATTCCTGGTATTGCAATGACAAATTCCGTCAGGGATTTGTTAATCGGTGATGTGGTTACAGGAATGATTCGTTTCGTAAATTCACTTCTTATGGCAGCTGCAATAGCCTGTGGCTTTGCATTGTCACTGATACTGACAGGAGGTGCCATGTTATGATTATCCAGATTATTTCGGCATTTGTCGGCTCAATTGGATTTGCAATCTTCTTGAAGATGAGAGGCAAGCAGATTCCTCTTGCAGGAATAGGCGGCGCCATCACTTGGGCAGTGTATCTTCTGACACAACAGTATATTGAAGGCTATTTTATCCCATATTTTATTGCATCAGTGTTTGTGGCAATATATGCTGAGGTAATGGCAAGGGTAAATAAGGCTCCTGCTACCATATTCCTTACAGCTACAGCTGTTCCTTTGATTCCCGGTGGAAGCCTATATTATACTATGGTCGGTCTTGTAACCGAAGATAAGGCTCTGTTTGAAACAAGCGGAACGGCAGCTGTTACCATAGCACTTGCAATATCACTTGGTTTTCTTGTAGTTGCAATCGCAAGCAGGTATATAAGAATGTTTTTAAATAGAGGAAAAAAGATTTCGGAATAACTTTCGGAATCTTTTTTATTTGGTATTTTTTCCTTTCCTGCAAATAAACTGTATAAAAGGTGAGTTTTGTGGGAGGGACCATATGAAAAATACTATCGAAGATATTTATGAGACTAACAAGGCTATTGTGGCAGGTGTTGTGCTCAGTCCACTGGAGTATAGTCACAGGACCTTTGGCGAGTCATTTTATACCTTTGCATTAGGTATCGAGAGGCGAAGCGGCTATGTGGATGAAATCAATATTATGATTTCAGAAAGGCTTCTTTACGACTATACAGTCGAGGTGGATGACTTCGTTGAAATAACAGGACAGATAAGGACATATAACGAGAATAAAGATGGAAGAAACAAGCTTAATATTGTCATCTTTGCCCGTGATATATCAATAAACAACGATATCATATATTACGAAAACTATATTTATCTGGAGGGTTATCTCTGCAAGCCTCCGATAAAGCGAACTTCACCTTTAGGAAGAGACATATGCGATATTATGGTTGCAGTCAATCGCATGTATAACAAGTCTGACTATATTCCGTGTATTGCATGGGGAAGAAACGCAAATTATGGACAGCAGCTTGAAGTGGGAATGAAGATATACATAGAGGGTAGAATTCAGAGCAGAGAATATAAGAAAAAGATTGAAGATGGTGAAGTTGAAATCAGAAAAGCATATGAGGTTTCAATCTTAAAACTTGAATAGTTATAAAAGGCATGATATAATTAATTATTATTTTTGAATTTACGTTGGGGGAAAAAAGATGTTCGATATTAATGGAAACGACAACAACACTTATAACATTGACAACATTGAATTTATCAAAAGAACTTCACCTAAAGTTGGCGAATTAATTGAAAAGGAATACCTTCGCCAGAAAAACAATGTTGAACTAATTGCATCCGAAAACTACTGTTCAGAAGCAGTTCTGGCTGCATGCGGAAGCTGCTTAAGCTGGAAATATGCTGAAGGATATCCCGATGTTCGTACTTCAGGCAACACAAGCCGTTATTATGGTGGTACAGAATTCGTTGATATTCTCGAAGAATATGCATGTGATGCATGGAGAAAGGTATTTGATACAGATTACCATGTTAATGTGCAGCCTCACAGTGGTTCTCAGGCAAATTTTGCAGGTTATAAGGCTATCTTAAACCCTGGAGATACAATTTTATCATTGACTTTAGACAATGGTGGACATTTAACTCATGGTTCATCAGTAAACTTCAGCGGCAAGCTTTACAACATGGTGTTCTATGATGTAGATGAAAGAGGATACATCGACATGAACGATGTGAGACAAAAAGCACAGGAGTATAAACCTAAGCTGATTATGACAGGTGCTTCTGCATATTCAAGAATAATCGATTTTGAAGCTTTTGCAGAAATAGCTAAAGAAGTTGGAGCATATTTCATGGTTGACATGGCTCACATTGCAGGTCTTATTGCAGGTGGTCAGCACCCATCTCCATTTGGTCTTGCGGACATTATTACAACTACTACTCACAAGACTTTAAGAGGTCCAAGAGGCGGAATGATTTTCTGCAGACCTGAGCTTGCAAAGAAGGTTGACAGTGCAGTTTTCCCTTATGCACAGGGAGGTCCTTTAGAGCATGTTATTGCGGGCAAGGCAGTATGTGCAGAAGAAGCTATGCAGCCTGAATACAAAGAATACATCAAGCAGGTGGTTAAGAACTGCAAAGCTCTTTCCGATGAGTTCATTAATCTTGGATACAAGGTTGTAACAGGGGGCACTGACAATCACCTTATCCTTTTAGACCTTTCCGATGAACCTTTCAGCGGAAGAGTTCTTCAGGAAAGATGTGATAAGATCGGTATCACATTAAATAAGAACTGTGTGCCTTGCGAAAAGCGTACACCAAAAGAAACTTCAGGAGTCAGAATCGGTACTGCTCCAATGACTACAAGAGGTTACAAGGAAGACGACTTTATCAAGGTTGTACATAGAATTGATGCTCTTATCAAGGAATTAAGAGAAGAATTTAAATAAGTTTTTTCAGGGGATACGCTTTAGAGGTGTATCCTCTTTCAATGAAAACATATTGAAAATAAATTTGGTGAATAATATGACATACGAAAGACTCGAAAACAATGTGGAGATAAGAGAATCATTTATGAAAGCTCATATCTCTGACGATTTCAAAAAAGAAATGCATATGTGGTCCTGCTTTAAATCAGAAGCAAAAAAGGTCAGCTTCAGGAAGGCTCTTTTGCTCCTTGGAGAACAGAAGGGTCCTGTGTTGTTTATCTCTGAAGGGGAAGGAAACCGTACTTTCAATAACTGTGCCCTTGAAGAATATGAAGAAGATGTTAAAGGGTTTGCTGCCATGGCAGATACTGACTGGCTTACAGAAATGATTGAATACGAGTGGGATAACAAAATTACAATGTGGGAAGATGGATTTAACCTTGGGTCAAATGATATTCTTCCCGATGACTTATATGTGTTTGATAAAAGCTACCGGTGGTTTATTGCTTTTACTAACGAAATAGATGAAGAAACTGACGTGCGTCTGTGTTACGCATATAATATTTAACTTCATGAAATGCATAAAATGGCTGTAAAATAGCTGCAGAATGACTGTAAATTAACTCACAAGAAGGAAGTAATATGGCAAATAAGAAGTTATCACTGATATCAACACTGCATTACTGGAAGCTTGTTTTCAGATCTTTCCTATTCCTGGGGGCAACATACATATATATTTCGGATCGAATCAAAGGAATTCCTGATCCACTGTTTCATCTTGATTTTCCGCCTGTTTTACTTGTTGCAATCTGGTGGATATTCATCATTGAAATGATATTCAGATTTTTTCCATCGAAGCTGGAGAGCATGGGCTGCCAGAAACAATTTAAAAGAAATTACATTCCTACGGGTAATGAATTCAGACATATTCCCAACCCAAAGGCGCCAAAGCATCCTATTTTAATTGTGATAGCTTCGTGGTTTGTCTTAAATGGAATAATCTTTGGTCTGCACCTTTTGGGAATTATTGATGAAGGTGTTTTAATTCTGATTTCACTTGCATATTCTGTATGTGATATGATTTGCATACTGTTTTTTTGTCCTTTCCAGGAATGGATGATGAAAAACAAATGCTGCGGCAGTTGCAGAATATATAACTGGGATTTTGCAATGATGTTTACACCGCTGTTGTTTGTTAAAAATCCATTTACGTGGTCTCTTCTTGGAGTTGCTGTACTTCTTTTGATAACATGGGAGGCAGCATACAGACTTCATCCGGAAAGATTTTATGAAAACACCAATGAGGCTCTTGCTTGCAGAAATTGCCCGGAAAAACTGTGTCATCATAAGAAATCGCTACACAGGTTCTTGAAAGAAATACACTCTAAAGCGGATTAGCCTAATTAGCTCGCATTTTGCGAGCTTTTTTTATTACAAATATTTATTTTTTGAAGGTTTTATGGTATGATAAATTATCTATGGTTATGCCCATATGAAAGGAGATTTTTATGAGAATTATTCTTGATGGTATGGGAGGCGACAATGCTCCTGCAAGTGTTGTAGAAGGTGCAGTTTTAGCTTCCAAAGAGATAGAACATACAATTACTATTGTTGGTAAGGAAGAGCTTATTTTAGACGAATTGAAAAAATATAAATATGATGAACAAAAGATTGAAGTAATCAATGCTACTGAGGTTATTTCAAACGATGATGCTCCCGTTAGAGCTGTAAGATCCAAAAAGGATTCTTCCATTGTCAAAGGAATAAACATGGTAAAATCCGGAGAAGGAGATATTTTTATTTCTGCCGGAAGTACAGGTGCACTTCTTGCAGGTGGACTGTTCATTCTTGGACGAATCCAGGGTATTGACAGACCTGCTCTTGCTTCAATTTATCCTATCATAGGTTCAGAAGCTTCACTTCTTGTTGATGCGGGTGCCAATGCTGACTGTAAGCCTAATAACCTGCTGGAGTTCGGTATGATGGGAAGCATATATATGGAGAAGGTTATCGGTAGAAAAAACCCAAGGGTAGGATTAGTTAATGTAGGCGCTGAAGCAGCTAAAGGGTCCACACTAACCAAGGCTGCATATGATATGCTTGAACAGAGCCATCTTAATTTCGTAGGCAATGTTGAAGGAAGAGATGTGCCAAAGGGTGCATGTGATGTAATCGTTACAGATGGTTTTACAGGAAACATTATATTAAAGCTTACTGAAGGGCTTGCATGGAATATTCTTCAGGTTATAAAGAGAAAATTCACTGAAGGAGTTAAGGCTAAGCTTGGTGCAGCTCTTTTGATAGACAAGCTCAGCGGACTTAAGAAGGAATTTGACTATTCCGAATATGGCGGAGCTCCTATTTTAGGTGTTAAGGGTCCGATTGTGAAAATGCATGGGTCATCAAATGCAAATGCAGTAAAGAATACAATTCTAAAGGGTATTCCATACGTGGAAGAAGGCGTTGTAGACACAATACAGAACTCTGTACTTGAAATTGAGGAGATTACTTTAAACGATCATGAATAACTTTGAATCATTAATCGGTTATAAATTTAATAATCCGTATTATCTTGAACGTGCTCTGACTCACAGTTCTTACAATAGAGAAAAGAACACAAAGCATGAAGATAACGAAAGACTGGAGTTTTTAGGCGATGCTTTTTTTGATGCAATCGTAAGCGCAGAACTATTTAAACTTATGCCAAATGTTTCTGAAGGGAAACTTACAAAGACAAGAGCACAGGTCGTTTGTGAGTCATCACTTGCACAAGCGGCAAGAAAGCTTGAACTTGGCAAGTATATATTTATCGGGCATGGAGAAGAAGCTTGCGGAGGCAGAGATAAGGAGTCCATTCTGGCAGATGCCATGGAGGCTGTAATAGGAGCCATATTCATAGATGGCGGCTTTGAACAGGCTCAAAGATTTGTATTGCATGCTTTTGATGATACAATGAAGGACGCTGTAACAGGCAAACTGTTTTCGGATTATAAGTCAGAACTTCAAGAATTGATTCAAAAAAAAGGAAAAAACGAATCCATAAGATATTTGACAGTTAATGAAGAAGGACCGGCCCATGACAAGACTTTCTATGTTTCACTTATGTATGATGGAAGAGTAATTGGCACGGGCAAGGGCAAAAATAAAAAAGAAGCAGAACAAAGGGCTGCAAAGTCAGCGCTTGTTCGGATTAGGGGAGATATTTAGATGTATTTTAAGAGACTGGAAATGCACGGGTTTAAATCATTTGCAGAACCTGCCATTATTGAGTTTCATGAGGGTGTTACCTGCATAGTAGGACCAAACGGCAGTGGCAAGAGTAATATAAGCGATGCTATCCGTTGGGTCTTGGGAGAACAAAGTCCCAAAATGCTCAGAGGCGGCAAGATGGAAGAAGTAATTTTCTCAGGAACTGCCAGCCGAAAATCAAGAGGAATGGCTGAGGTTACTCTCGTTATTGATAATACAACAGGAATTCTTCCAATCGACTATAATGAAGTTGCCATTACGCGCCGCATGTATCGTTCAGGTGAAAGCGAATACCTAATTAACAACAATCAGTGCAGACTTCGTGATATCAGAGAACTTATCATGGACACCGGAATAGGGGTAGATGGATATTCCATTATCGGTCAAGGTAAAATTGCGGATCTGGTAAGCAACAAGCCTGAAAGCAGAAGAGAAATATTTGAAGAGGCAGCAGGCGTAGTAATGTACAAGAGCAAGAAGGCAGAGGCTGAAAGAAGATTAGCCAATGCTAATGGCAATCTTGAACGTGTTAATGATATTATCGCTGAAATCGAGTCGAGAATTGACGGATTGAAGGATGACAGTATCAAGGCTGCAGAATATCTCAAGCTCAGGGACCGATTAAAAGAATTAGAAATAAATATTACTTTAAGAAATATAGAAAAACTTGAAGATGGAACCGTAACATTAAAAAATGATGTTACAGAGCATTCCCAAAATATTGAGAAGCTGACAAAGGAAAAGGCTGAGCTTGACAAGTCACTTACTGAGAATAAAGAAAAAAATGATAATCTTGAGCAGTTAAGTAACGAAGCAAGAGATAAACTTTTAGCCGTTGTTGAAGAAATAAGTATTCTGACAAATAAAAGCCAGCTTGATGCAGAAAAATTAAATACACTTGCCAGAGATTTGGATAGAGTTTCAGAAGAGATTAAGGTGCTGGAAGATAAGAAATGCAGAGAAGAAGAAAATGCACAAGCTTTTTCGGCACAAGAAGCAGATATTGTCAAGGAACTTGAGATAGCTGACAAAAACCTTCAGGACAAGCTGGTTCTTTATTCGGATGTTACAGGAAGATACACTAAGATTTCAGATGAAATTGAAGATTTAAGAAACAACATGTATCGCATGTCCACCGAAAGCAGCAGCAAAAGGTCTGAGGCAAACAGCTTAGAGAGCTACAGAGAATCCCTTAATGAGAGAAAAAAGCAGCTTGAAGAGGACAATAAAAACATTGCTGATTCAAAGGATGAATACAAAAGACTGATAGCTGAAGCAGAAGCGAATCTTGCAGAAAAAAAGACTAAAGGGAAAGAAATTGACAATAAGATTTCTGAAGATAAGGAACAACTTTCAAAACTGTTTGAAAGAAACAGAGAAATTGATAAGGAATCCAGCCATCTTCAGATTAGGGTAAGCCAGCTTTCTGCCAGAAAAAAGACCATTGAAGAAATGGAAAGCAACTATGAAGGCTATAACGGTGCTGTAAGATTCATAATGAAAAGTAAACTTAGCGGAATTGAAGGCGTGACCGCTGATTTGATGGAGGTACCATCAGGATATGAGGTTGCCATAGAGACGGCACTTGGAGGAGCACTTCAGAATGTAGTGTGTCTTAAGGATAATGACGCTAAGGCGGCAGTAAAAGCACTTAAGGACAACAAGGCCGGAAGACTTACTTTCCTTCCTGTCGAGTCAGTCAAAGGTTCAACCGCTAACATTCCTCCTGTAGTTTCTTCAAACAAAGGCTGCAAGGGAATCGCATCTGAACTTGTTAAATATGACAAAAAATACGAGGGCATATTCAGATACCTTCTTGGAAGAGTGTGTATTGTTGACACCATGCAGGATGCCATCGATTTTTCAAAGAAAACAGGCCAAGGCGTGAGATTTGTAACCATCGAAGGTGAAATTGTTAACGCAAGCGGTGCCATTACAGGCGGTAAATACAAAAACGCAACAGCAAATCTTTTAGAGAGAAAAAGCGAAATATCAAAGCTGGCAGATGAAATCAGCAAAATTAATATTCAGCTGGATTCTCTTGGAGATGAAAAGAAAAAGCTTAGAAGTAAGGCTGAAACTATGCAGCAGGATGTTGCAAAAGCTGAAGAAGAAAAGAAATCACTTCAGCTTGAAGAGATTAATCTGGATGTTCAGGTAAAGAACCTGAAGAGAGATTCATTACAGCTGGATGAAAACGAAAATAAGTATTCACAGCAGCTTGAAACTATTACAAAAGATTATCAGTCTGCAATAGAACTTGCGGATAAGCTTGTGAAAGAAGCGGATCAGTGTCAATCCGAAGCTGAAGATTATAAAGCGAAGATAGAAGAACTGTTAAAAGAGCAGGAAGCATTAAAAGACAGCGTTGATGTTGCCAGTGAAGATATCACTGCAATGCGTATAGAAAAGACAAAATGCGAAAATAAGAAGACCGCTGTATGTGAAATGATGGATAGAATTCATGATTCCATAAATGATTTTTCATCTCAGATTGAAGCAAAACACATGCAGATTGAGTCAATAAAAAATGAAAAAAACCATATACTCTTCGGTTCCGATGATGCAGAAGAACTTGTAGCATCAAAGACAAGAGAAAAAGAAGAACTTGAAGAGTACATAGCCCGTGTTACTTCTGAGAAAGCGGAAGTTTCTAAGTTGGTTGATTCCGTCAACAGACAGTTTATTGAATCGGGAGAAAAATTAAACTCAATAAGAGACCAGAAATACCAGCTTGAGATAAGAATTGCCAAAAATGAAACGCAGCTTGACACCTATAAGGAAAAGCTTTGGGAAGAATTTGAAGTATCTTATCTTCAGGCAATAGAGTATAAGAAAACTGATTTTGCCATGTCTACTGCCCAGAAGGAAAGCAGAGACATAAAGAGTAGGTTAAAAGAGCTTGGCGATGTCAATGTGGGTTCCATTAAGGAATATGCAGAGGTTAAGGAAAGATATGAATTCCTTTCTGAGCAGAGAGCGGACATCATGGAAGCTATGGAGCAGCTTCAGGAAATCGTTACAGACATGGAAAAGACAATTAAGACCAAGTTCAAAGACAATTTTGACAAGATTGTCATCAACTTTGAAGAGGTATTTAAGAAACTTTTCGGAGGCGGTCATGCAGAGCTTCGTCTTGATAATGAGGAAAATCCTCTTGAAGCGGGAATCGAAATTATCGCTCAGCCACCTGGAAAGAAGCTGCAGAATATTAACCTTATGTCCGGTGGTGAGAAGACAATGACTGCCATGGCACTGATGTTTGCCGTTCTTAAGACGACTCCGACTCCGTTCTGTATACTGGACGAGATTGAGGCAGCTCTTGACGATGCAAATATCGACAGATTTGCTAAATATCTAAGAAGCTTTGATGATATTCAGTTTGCGATTATTACTCACCAGAAGGCAACAATGGAACATGCAGATGTCTTATATGGAGTAACAATGCCGGAGCGAGGAATTTCTAAAGTCCTTTCTCTTAGACTTGGAGATGACTTCGAAGTATAGAGAAGTATAAGATTAATAGTTAGTAAATTTTTGAAAGGAACAAAAATGTCACTATTTCAGGAAAAAAAATCATTCTTCGGTAAACTCTCAGAAAAAATTGCCGATGTTATTATGGCAAGAGCTGAGGTTGACGAGGATTTAATGGATGAATTGGAAGAAGTTCTTATTACTTCAGATATAGGCATGGATACTACCATGACTATTATGGAGAAACTTCGTTCTAAGATAAAGAATGACGTAATAACCAATCCGGAGAGGGTAAAGGATGCTCTAAAAGGGATAATGATTGAGCTGGTTGATAAAGGAGAAAGACAAATCCTTTGTCAGGAAACACCGCTTATCATTCTGGTTATCGGAATTAACGGCGGAGGCAAAACCACAACAATCGGCAAACTCGCTCATAGATTAAAGAGTGAAGGTAAGTCGGTTATGCTTGCTGCGGCAGATACTTTCCGTGCTGCGGCGGCTGAACAGCTTTGTATCTGGGGTGAAAGAAACGGAATAAATGTTGTTAAACATCAGGAAGGTGCTGATCCGTCAGCTGTAATATTTGACTCAATTCAATCAGCAAAGGCAAAAGGCATAGATGTTCTTATCTGCGATACAGCAGGAAGACTTCAGAACAAGAAAAACCTTATGATTGAGCTGGAGAAGATGAACAGAGTAATTGATAGGGAATTCCCTGAAGCAAGCAGAGAAACATTGCTGGTATTGGATGCCACTACCGGCAAAAATGCAGTTTCCCAGGCACAGGAGTTTGGAAATGTTGCTGAAATCACCGGTATTGTAATCACTAAGCTTGATGGTACGGCTAAAGGCGGTATTGCAGTGACAATAGCAGACGAATTTGATATGCCTATCAAGTTTATAGGCGTGGGTGAAGGCATCGACGACTTAAAGGCTTTTGACCCTGAAGAATTCATAGGAGGAATTTTTAATGAGTAAACCTATAGTTGCCATTGTAGGCAGACCAAATGTAGGTAAATCTACCTTTTTTAATAAGATAGTCGGTCGCCGCGTGTCAATAGTAGAAGATACGCCGGGTGTTACCAGAGATAGAATTTATGCTGAGGCAGAATGGAATGGTGCACATTTTGCACTTATTGATACAGGTGGTATTGAACCAAATACTGATGATATCATTCTTTCTCAGATGAGAGAGCAGGCACAGGTTGCCATGGATATGGCAGATGTCATCCTGTTCATCACAGATGGTAAGGATGGACTTACCCATGCTGACAGAGAAGTTGCCATGATGCTTATGAGGACCGGTAAACGCGTTATTCTTGTTGTTAACAAGATTGATAAGCCATCATCACTTCCTGATGATTTTTATGATTTTTATGAATTGGGACTAGGAGTGCCTATTCCTATTTCTGCAGCAAATATGCTGAATTTTGGAGATGTTCTCGATGAAATCGTCGCAAGCTTCCCTGAGGATGCAGATACCGAGGAAGAGGATGTTACGAAGATTGCCATTATAGGCAAGCCAAACGTTGGCAAGTCATCACTTGTAAACTGCCTTCTTGGCGAGAAGAGAGTAATCGTTTCACCTATAGCAGGTACAACCAGAGACTCAATCGATACTCCATTTGAGTACAACGGCGAAAAATACACTCTCATAGACACAGCAGGAATAAGAAGAAAGAGCAAGGTTCACGAAGACATAGAAAGATACAGCGTAATCCGTGCTGTTGCCGCTATTGAAAGAAGTGACATTTGCGTTCTCATGATCGATGCCGTTGAAGGTCTGACAGATCAGGATAAGAAGATTGTAGGCGTTGCTCATGAGGCAGGAAAGGGCATTATTGTTGCGGTAAACAAGTGGGATTTAATCGAAAAAGAGACAAATACAATGCGAGACTATAAGAAGGCTCTTGAAGCAGACCTTCAGTTCATGTCATATGCGCCAATAATCTTTATTTCAGTACAGGAAAACAAGAGAGTTAATCAGGTTATGGAATTGGCTAAGTATGTTTCAGAAAAGAGAGCCCTTCGTGTACCTACAGGTCAGCTTAACAGTCTGATTATGGACGCAACTATGATGAAACAGCCGCCATCAGACAAAGGCAAGAGGCTTAAAATTTACTATGTTACTCAGGTATCGGTTAAGCCGCCGCTTTTCAGCTTCCAGATAAATAAAAGAGATCTTATGCATTTCTCATATGCAAGATATCTTGAAAACAAGATAAGAGAAAGCTTTGGATTTGAAGGAACTTCAATAAAGTTCGTATTTAGAGAAAAAGGAGAAAAGGGCGAATAATATGGGTATAAAATTAATCATTTTAGTTGCTGTGGCCTACCTGATTGGTAATATTTCACCTTCCATTATTCTCGGTAAACTTGCCGGCATAGACATTAAAAAAGAAGGCAGTGGCAATGCAGGAACCACCAATGCCCTTAGAGTTTTAGGCAAAAAAGCAGCAGTAATTACTCTTTTAATTGATGTGGGTAAAGGCGTTGTAGCAGTTCTTCTTGGAATGAACCTTGGAAGCTATGCCATAGGTACTTTATGTGCAGCGGCAGTTTTTTGCGGTCATATTTGGCCATGCTTTTACAGTTTCAAAGGCGGCAAAGGTGTTGCAACTGCATTTGGTGCAATTTTAGCGGTTAACTGGATTTTAGGCGTTAGCGCCCTTGCAATAGTTGCCATCGGTCTTCTCGTAAGTCAGAGAATGTCAGTGGGATCCATCCTCGGCGCTGCAACGTTTCCCTTTGTTTGCTGGTTTGTTGAGCCTGGATTTGTGTATGTAGGCACAGTGATGGCGCTGATAATAATAATAAAACACAGGGCAAACATCGGAAGACTCATCAGAGGTGAAGAACCAAAGATGTTTGGCAACAAAAAGAAGGATTAGTTCTATGAAAAAGATTACAGTAATAGGGGCAGGAAGCTTTGGTACTTCTTTAGCTATACTGCTCACTAATAAAGGTTATGATGTGTCCATATGGGGCAGAAAAAAATCTCAGCTTGCCCTTATGAGAGAAACGAGAGAAAATCCTCATTATCTGCCAAAGGTCAAGCTTCCGGAGTCTCTGAAGATTGTAGATAACATGGATGATGCAGTAAAAGGCGCAGACATGCTGGTGTTTTCAGTGCCTGCTCAGAACTTTAGAGGTGTATTAGAAACTGCAAAAGAGTTTATGACAGGAAAGGAAATTGTTGTAAACGTTGCAAAGGGCATAGAAAAGGGCACTTTGATGAGACTTTCAGAGGTTGCAAAAGAAGTTATTCCGAATATATGTTATGTGGCACTTTCGGGACCTTCTCATGCAGAGGAGGTTGCAAGACTTCTTCCTACTACGGTTGCTGTATCATGTGAAGATAAGGCTGTTGCCTTGGAAGTGCAGGAAATATTCAACACTGACAGGTTCAGAGTATATACTAACGATGATCTCGTAGGAGTTGAACTTGGTGGCTCGCTGAAGAACATTATTGCTCTCGGAGCAGGAATTTCTGATGGAATGGGCTTTGGAGATAATGCAAAGGCAGCCATGATGACAAGGGGAATTACAGAGATGATTCGTCTAGGCACTGCGATGGGTTCTAAATCCGAAACCTTTTCAGGGCTTACAGGTCTTGGTGACCTGATAGTTACTTGCACAAGTATGCATTCAAGAAACAGAAGATGCGGTATATTAATCGGTCAGGGAATGAGCGTTAATGATGCCGTCGACGAAATCGGAATGGTTGTGGAAGGTCTTGCAACAGCAGAGGCAGCAGGAGCATTAGCTGAAAAATATAACATTGAAATGCCTATTACACAGAGCATTTGTGATTTGATTTACGGAAGAACAAATGCAATGGAGGCGGTAGACGCCTTAATGGGCAGAAAAACTAAAAATGAAATGCAGATATAAAAATTAAATTTAGGATTGGAGAATAAATTGACTGCAAAGAAGTTTAACATTACGACTTTTGGTTGTCAGATGAATGAACATGACTCCGAAATAATGTCAGGCTTATTGATTGAAAGGGGTTATGAGCCTGTTGACAACAGAGAAGATGCTGATATAGTTATTTTTAACACGTGCAGCATTAGAGAAAACGCTGACAAGAGATTCTTCGGTACTCTTGGACAGCTGAAAAAGCGCAAGATGACTGAAAGGGATGCTTTTACAGTCTGTGTATGCGGATGCATGATGCAGCAGCAGCACATCATAGATACCCTTAAGTCTAAATATCCATGGGTAGATGTGGTATATGGAACTCATAATCTTCACAAGCTGCCTGAACTATTAGATAATCTTTACATTGAAAATAAGAAGCAGCTTGATATCTGGCCTGATGGAGGGGAGATTGTCGAGAATCTTCCTGCAGAAAGATTGTTCAAGCATAAGAGCTTTGTTAATATTATGTACGGCTGCAACAATTTCTGCAGTTACTGCATTGTTCCGTATACGAGAGGCAGGGAGAGATCAAGACGTCCTGAAGATATTGTCAGAGAAGTGGAAAAGCTGGTTTCAGAAGGAGTAAAGGAGGTTACTCTTCTGGGGCAGAACGTTAATTCCTACAAGGGATGTGGCGAAAAAGGACAGGCTGATTTTACAGATCTGATTTACATGCTGGCAGAAATACATGGTCTTGAAAGAATAAGGTTCATGACAAGCCATCCGAAAGATCTGTCAGATAAGCTTATTGAAGCTTTTAAGAATTGCGACAAGCTGTGCAAGTATATTCATTTGCCTGTTCAGTCCGGTTCGACAAAGGTTCTCAAGGAGATGAACAGGAAGTATACAAGGGAGCATTATCTGGAACTTGTAAGAAAGCTTAAGGAAGCTGTACCTGACATTACAATATCTACAGATATTATCGTGGGTTTCCCGGGAGAAACTGAAGAAGAATTCGAAGATACATTAAAGTTGACAGAAGAAGTCAGATACGATTCAGCCTTTACCTTCCTGTATTCAATAAGGGAGGGTACGCCCGCTGCAAAACGTGAAGATCAGATTCCTGAAGATATTAAACATCAGAGATTTAATCGCCTTGTTGATTCCATCAACAGAATATCCCAGGAGAAAAATGCCGAATATGTTGGCAGAATTGAAAAGGTTCTAGTTGATGGAAAGAGCAGAGGCTCAGAGGATCTTTACGAGGGCAGAACAGACGGATTTAAGCTAGTAAACTTTACAGGTCCATCAGGTATTGAGGGTAGAATCGTTAGTGTTAAGATAACTGACGCCAATACCTTCAGCCTTATGGGTGAAGTTGTAGAACTATAACATAATACTTTTATTAGCAGGAATTGCAGAAAGGAAAGAAAATGGATATTTTCTCAGTAATTAGCTTGTTGGGCGGACTTGCCATGTTCCTTTATGGTATGGAAGTAATGGGCGACGGGTTAAAAAATGCATCAGGTAGTGCATTAAAGAATGTTTTAGGAAAGGCAACAAAGAACATAATCTTTGGCGTTATTACAGGTATGCTGGTTACAGCGGTAATCCAAAGTTCGACTGCTACCATAGTCCTAACGGTAGGTCTTATTTCAGCAGGAATTTTAGACTTAAAGCAGGCGGTCAGCATCGTTATGGGTGCAAACATAGGTACAACTATAACTGCACAGATAATCAGACTTATGGATATCGATTCCACAGGAAATATGATACTTGAATTTTTCAAACCGTCAACCCTTGCACCAATCGCTTTGATTGTAGGTATCCTGCTGATAATGTTTATCAAACTTCCAAACAGCAATACTACAGGAGAAATATTCATGGGATTCGGTATTCTCTTTGCCGGATTGATGAATATGACCGCTGCAGTTGAACCTTTATCAGAATCTCAGGAGTTTATTAATCTCATGTCGAGATTTGGAGATCAGCCTATTTTGGCATTGCTTGTAGGTCTTGTAATGACTGTAATAATTCAGAGCTCATCTGCAATGGTAGGTATGATTCAGGCATTATCTGTAACTGGTGCGATGACATTTAATCTCATTTATCCGATGATTATGGGTATTAACCTGGGTACATGCGTTACTACAGCTCTTGTTTGCTCAATCGGATCTTCAAAGGATGCCAAGAGAACAGGTGTAGTACATATTGTGTTTAACACAATCGGTACAGTTTTGTTTATGGTTGCTATGTCAGTAATCAAGGCCTTTGGTGGAATGCCTGATTTATGGACAAGCGTTGTTAACAGCGGTGGCATAGCTAACTTCCAGACAATATTCAACTTACTTACAGCTATCGTTTTGATTCCTTTTGCAGGATTACTTGTTAAAATTTCACTTAAGGTAGTTAAACCTGATCCTATTGAAGAAGAAGACAAGGCAGATTTGGCTGTTCCTGACCAGAAACTGTTTGAAGTACCTGAAGTGGCATTGTCAGAAGCCAGCAAAGCGATCAACAAGATGGGCAGAACAGCTCTTAAGAACCTTAAGAGAAGTGTCAAGCTCATCGAGGTTTATGATGAAGGAAGAATTGCAGTTATCAATGACAATGAAGACAACATAGACATGTTTACAGACAGCATGGAAAACTACCTGATAAATCTTTCCAAACATGTTGAAAATCATGGTGACGGACAGAGAATCAATACTTTGCTTCAGACATCCTCTAACCTTGAAAGAATAGGTGACCATGCAACTAACATCATGGAAGTCGCAGAAAATATCAATAATGATAAACTGATACTTTCCGATGAAGCAATTGATGAACTCAACATTGTGAAAGACGCAGTATTTGAAATAACTGAGCTTGCAATTGATTCCTTTGAAAAGATGGATGCCGATTTAGCAAGAAGAGTAGAACCTCTTGAAGAAGTAATCGATGAAATGGTTACAACATTAAAGAATGCGCATATTGAACGTCTGAAACAGGGCAGATGCACTGTTCCAAACGGAATGTCTTTCGTAGAACTGCTAAACAATTTTGAGAGAATTGCCGACCAGTGTTCCAACATAGGACTTCTTGTATTGACTGAAAAGGTTGATAAGGTTAAGGGTAATCACCATGCTTATGTACGTGAACTTCATAAGGGCGGAGATGAAATCTACAACGCAGAACTGGCAAAAAGAAGAGAACAATATCTGGATAATGATATAATCCAAAAATATCTTTAATAAATAATTTAGGCACTTTGTTCATAACAGAGTGCCTATTTTCATATAATCTTTTATCAGAAATTATAGGTGGAGGTTATATGATGAATGCAGTCATTTATGAGGATATAGGAAAACGAGCAGGAGGAGATATTTATATAGGAGTATGCGGCCCTGTGAGAACAGGAAAATCTTCCTTCATAAAGCGATTTATGGATGTGATGGTGCTCCCAAACATGACAAATCAATATGAAAAAACAAGAGTAATGGACGAATTACCTCAAAGTGGTGAAGGAAAGACTATAACCACCACAGAACCAAAATTTATTCCACCTGAGGCCGCAGTAATCAGAACAAAAAATGGTGCAGAATTCAAGGTAAGACTTGTAGATTGCGTGGGTTATCTTGTACCGGGAGTTCTTGGTAATTTAGAAGACGGAAAGGAACGAAGGGTCAATACGCCGTGGTTTAATGAACAGATTCCTTTCAGCAAAGCAGCAGAAATAGGTACAGAAAAGGTAATAAAAGATCATTCCGTAATAGGCATAGTGATCACATCTGACGGAAGCTTTGGAGATTTACCAAGACATAGTTTTATAGATGCTGAGAGAAAGACCATAAATCAACTTAAGGAGCTGCATAAACCTTTTGTGATAGTATTAAATTCTGCAACACCTCAAAACACAAGAACAAAGGAATTGGCAGAAAGTCTTGAAAATGAGTATCAGATTCCTGTAATTGCAACCAATTGTCAGCGTATGAACGAAGATTCCTTTGACGAATTGTTTGAAAAACTTTTATACCAGTTTCCTGCTGCTGAAATTCACTTCAAGTTGCCTTCATTCCTCGAAAGCCTCGAAAATGAACACTGGATTAAAGAAACCATTATTTCAAGTGTAAAGAACTGGATGAAGGACGTTGATACTCTTGGCGATGTCATCGAGAAGGCAGTATATGTGGCAGACGGAAATGTAATGAAAAGTGCAAAGGCAGGAGAGGTGGATGTATCAACAGGGAAGGTAATAATAGAGCCAAGGGTGGATGATAACCTTTATTATAAAGTCATTGAAGAATTTTTAGGAGCGCCTGTGGCAAACGAAGGTCAGTTGTTTATGCTTCTGAAGGAATATGCCTATGGAAAGCGTGCTTATGACAACATCAAAGATGCAATTGAGAAGGTCAATAATGATGAATACGGAATTGTATCACCTAAGCTTAGCGATATGACTCTTGCAAAGCCTGAGGTATTCAAATCAGGCAACAAGTATGGTGTTAAAATTTGTGCAACAGCGCCATGCTTACATATAATCAAAACCAATATTACTACAGAAATATCGCCTGTAGTGGGAACTGAAAGCCAATCAAAGGAACTTGCCGACATGCTGGCAAGCAAATTTGAGAGTGAGGATGAAGACATCTGGGAAACAAATCTATTCGGAAAAACATTAAAGGATATGGTTATTGAGCAGATGACAACAAAGGTGTCAGAAATGCCTCAGGGCGTTCAGAAAAAGGTTCAGAAATCTCTTCAAAAAATAAGTGACGACGGTAAAGATTATTTTATTTGTATTATTTTATAGTAAAACAAGTATCACATTTTATAATATGCACAAAATAATAGCATGGAAAAAAGAATCATTTTAGTGGTAATCTGTACCTCGTTTATTACAACTTTTATGGGAAGTGCTCTGACATTATCAATTCCCTCAATTGAAAATCAATTTAATATCAGTGCCAGCGCTGTCAGCTGGGTGGTTACAATATATATGCTTACATGCGCTGCACTGGCAATTCCTTTCGGCTTACTTGCTGACAGAAGTGACAGAAAAAAGATTCTTTCCATAGGAATCTTTGTTTTTTTTGCTTCATCCATCTGTATTCTGCTGGCAGGAAACTTTGTCATGCTTCTTTTTATCAGATTTGGGCAGGGAGTCGGTGCGGCAATGATTTTCAGCACTATCATAGCAGTATTGATAGATTCTTGTGATGAAAAAGAAAGAGGAAAAATCATTGGTTATCAGACAAGTTCAAACTATCTGGGTCTATCCCTTGGTCCGGTTTTGGGAGGCTTTTGTAATTACTATTTAGGGTGGAAATCTGTTTTTTATATTGCGGCAGCTGTTTCTTTGGCTGCACTTGTACTTGCTGTTTCAACCTTTGGCAAGAATATATTTAAGGCAGATAAAAAAAGCTCAACAGGTGTTAAAAGTTTTCATAATAAGAAAAAAAGCTTTAAATTGTTTAAAAATCCTGCTTATTTATGCTCAAATATAGCAGCACTTATTAACTATGGCTCTATTTATGCCATAAGTTATCTCGTTTCAATATATCTGCAGGTGGTCATGGACTACAGCTCAAAAGGCGCAGGTCTTATTTTGGTAGCATCACCTGTGTTAATAACTCTTTTATCACCTGTTGCCGGAAGATTATCAGACAAATATTCTCCAGGCAGGCTGTCGGCTTTTGGCATGGCAATATGTTTATCCAGCCTTTTGGCATTAGTCTTTACCCTTGAAAATAAAAGCCTTGCAATAATTATTATCATATTGTCGCTGTCTGGAATCGGTTGTGCTTTTTTCTCTACGCCAAATACAGCATCAGTAATGAAAAACGTAGAAGAAGACCAATATGGACTTGCTAATTCTGTGCTTTCAACCATGAGGTCTCTAGGCCACGGCATCAGCATGGGGATTATTTCTCTTATACTGGGCCATTATATTGGAGATTTGCCCTTTGCAAAAGCTCCTGAAAGCCAGCTAATAATCAGCATAAAAATGTGCTTTATTATTTTTTCCGTCATTACCTTTGTGGGAATTTTTATGGCAGGCAAACGTAAATCGTGATATAATGTATAGAGTTGTGTAAAGAATTATCTAGGGGTAACAGGATTAGAGATGGTCAACTTAATTAATTTCTTAAATCAATCATTCCCAGCGATTGTTCTGGTATATATAATCAATGCACTATTGGTATTATCCATCATCTTTATTGAGCGAAAAACTCCTACTGCAACTTTGGCATGGATTATGGTAATAACCTTTGTGCCAATTGTTGGATTTATTATTTATCTTGTGTTTAATCAGAATCTGGCAAGGAGCAAGATAAACAAACGTACAGAGAAAGAAGAATTCATCACCAGCAATGCAATGAAAAAGCAGAGAAGTGCTATGAAAGAAGGTAATTTTAACTATCGCAGTTCAGTTGCCGAAAAGTGGAAGCACATGATTACGCTGAATCAGGTCTATGGTGATGCATATCTCACAGAAGATAACGATATCAGGCTCATTACTGATGGTAATGAGAAGATGAATATGCTTCTGAAAGATATAAGGAAAGCTCAAAAAAGCATTAATGTAGAGTATTTTATTATAAAAAGAGATTTCGTAGGAAAACAGTTTATCGATGAACTTACAAAGAAGGCGAAAGAAGGAGTGGAGGTAAGACTTCTCGTAGATGCCCTTGGAAGCCGTTATATAGGAAGAAGGTTCCTTAAGGATTATCTTACTGCAGGCGGTAAAGTCGGATATTTCTTTAAGCCAAAGTTTATTTTCTTTGGAATAAAGTTTAACTACAGAAACCATCGAAAAATTGTAGTAATCGATAACGAGATTGCTTATACGGGCGGTTTCAATGTTGCCAAGGAGTATTTGGGACAAAAGCGAAAGTTCGGTTATTGGAGAGACACCCATATCAGAATCGAAGGAGAGGCTGTTTATGACCTTAATTCCAGATTTATATTAGACTGGAGATACACTACCAAGGAAAAAATTGAATCAATTCCCGTAGAGCAAAATCAGAATCCTGAAGGAAATAAGAGCATTCAGATTGTATCCTGCGGTCCGGAAGCTCCCAAGGAGGAAGTTAAACGTGCTTTTATGCGAATGATTACTTCTGCAAAAAAGAATGTATATTTACAAACGCCATATTTTATTCCTGATCCAAGCATTCTTGAGTCGTTAAAGATGGCTTCTCAATCAGGTGTTGACATAAGGATAATGATTCCGTGTATGCCTGATCATATATTTGTATATTGGGCCACATATGCTTATGTGGGAGAGCTTCTTCGTTCAGGTGCGAGAGCTTTCATATATGACAATGGGTTTCTGCATTCAAAGACAATGGTGGTTGATGGTGAAGTAAGCACCATTGGCTCTGCAAACTTTGACAACAGAAGCTTCAGATTAAACTTTGAAACAAACGCATTTATATATGATCAAAGATTTGCTCAAAAAATGGAAGACGTGTTTATTGAGGACATGCAGTATTGTCATGAACTTACACTCAAGGACTATGAGAGCAGAAGTGTGATTATCAGATTTAAAGAGGCAATTTCGAGATTGCTTTCAGATATATTATAGGAGGATTAAAATGTTACGATTTTATATAACATTATGGATTTCAAAATTTGCAATGTGGGTTTATAAGCTGAGAGGTCAGGAGAGAAATGACAGACCTGGCTTGCTGGCATTTAAACTCTGCCCTGATTTTTTAAAGTACATTAAAAAACCACCTATTGTAATTACCATAACAGGTACCAATGGTAAATCAACTACATCTGCATTAATAAACAATAAACTGGTTGAGGAAGGGTATAAGGTTTCTTTCAATGACTGGGGTGCAAATCTGTATGCAGGTTTTGCATTAAATCTAATGCGTTGTGTTAATATTTTTAATAAATCCACTTATGACGTGTCTGTTCTGGAAGCAGATGAAAGAACTCTTGATATTTCCATGGGACAGATAGAGCCAAATTACATCTTAGTTACAAATATTTGTAAAGACTCACTTAGAAGAAACGGACATCCTGAGTTTATATTTGACATAGTTGATAGAACCTTTGATATTCTTGGTGACAAGACTACTGCAATATTAAATGCCAATGACCCGATAAGCTCACAACTTGCAAAAAAATCAAAGAGGGTCTTCTACGGAATGACAGATATTAATGCTAATCCTTTCGAGAATGGGGTAAAAGACATAGCCGTATGTCCAAACTGCGGTGAGTTGATTAGATATAATTACAGACTATATAGACATCTTGGAGATTTCTATTGTCCGAACTGTGATTTCAAAACTCCTGAAATCAAGTACTATGCAAAGAGTGTTGATTTAGAAGGCAGAAAAATGACCGTAGAAGAAAATGGCGAAGACTTCGAATATCCTCTGATTTCTGATGCAGTTTTTAACTCTTTTAATGTGTTGTCTTGCATTGCAGTTTTAAGAGAATTGTGCAAATCAAAAGAAGAAATAGCTAAGTTTCTGGAGACTCAGCAGGTTACAAAAATAAGAGAAACATGTGTTGAATACAATGGCATCAAATATTATACATATGGTGCAAAAAGCCAAAATATTAGTGCGGCATCTACTGTTTTTGAATATATGGCGAAGGAACCATCTGACAAAAATGTTGTGTTACTGTTGGATGAACTTCAGGATAAAAACCATCCTACAGAGACTCTTACTTGGCTTTATGAAACTGACTATGAGTTTTTAAACAGTCCAAATATTAAAAAAATAATAGTTGGTGGACACATGTTTTTAAACCACAAGTTAAGGCTGTTGTTAGCAGGGATTCCTGAAGAAAAGATTATTTGTGTCGAGAGCGAATCAGAGATACCAAACTATGTAGATACAGAAGGAATCGAAAAAGTCTATGTTTTATTTGAGATTGATTGTGTTACAAAAGCAAGAAACATGAGAGATGCAATCGTTGAAAAGGCAAAGGAGGGAGCTCGATAATGAAAAAAATAGAATTACTTTTCCCAGAACTTTGTAACATTTACGGAGAAAGCTATAATGTGGAGTACTTAAAAAGAAGTAATCCGCAGAACATCGAAATAATCAGCACAAATCATAAAACACAGCCTCTTTTTATTACAGAAGATGTAGATATGATTTATCTTGGATGCACAACAGAGAGAAAGCAAGAAACAATTATTGAAATATTAAAGCCTCATGTTTCAAGAATAAAAGAACTAATTGAAAAAGGTGTAGTTTTCCTTGCTACAGGCAATTCAGTTGAGATTTTTGGTAAATATATTAAAGATGGCGATAGAACCATTGATGCATTAGGGATTTTCGATTTCTGGTCTGAACGTTATATGAACAGAGACAGACATAATTCTCAGTTTATAGGTGAATACAACGGGATGTCAATGCTTGGCCACAGAAGTCAGTTTTCTTTTGCTTTTGGAGATTTTGATAATTACTTTATCGAAATAGAAAAGGGAATTGGTATGAATCCTGAAACAAAGCGGGAGGGAATTCATGTAAACAATTTCTATGGCACTTATTCGCTGGGACCTTTCTTGATTTTAAATCCTCACTTTGCGAAGGAACTATTGGCAAAAATGGGACTATCTACTGATTTATGTTTTGAAAAAGTAATTTTAGAAGCATATGAATATAGATTGGCAGAACTTAAGAAAACTATTTAGAAGGTGACAAAATGATTAATATAAATTTTTTACTGAAAAGAATGAAGAATGCCAACTACAAGGGGTTTATTGATTCTGCAAAGAGAATAAGCAAAATTAATCATAAACCTTGGATGGTAAATCTGGCTGATTGTCTTGCATGTACTGCAAAATATGGTTCGGGTTATATTGATTATGAAACCTTTGAAATGTTTGAACTTGGACCAAAAGACAGAGCGAATATCTTAACAATTAATAAAAACAATGAACTTGTTAAGATGTTAAATGAGCAGAGCTTTTCACCATATTTTGAAGATAAAGCAAAATTTAACGAAAAATTCGATAAATACTTAAAGAGAGAATGGCTTTACTTAAATGAAAACAGCTTAGAAGATTTCAAGTTATTTATAAAGGATAAAGAAAAAATAATCGCAAAGCCCCTTGATCAATGCTGTGGGCGAGGTATAGATATTTATTCTGTAAAGGATTATGATGCTGAGACACTCTTTAATTCTCTGATAAGCCAAAAGGCGTATCTAATTGAGGAGGTCGTAAAGCAGCATCCAATAATGGATACTTTATCATCAAGTTCTGTTAACACAATAAGAATTATTACTATATTAAATGGTGATAATGTTAATTTGGTTGCCGGCTGTGTAAGAATGAGCAGAAATGGTAATATAGTAGATAATTTTAATAGCGGTGGACTTTCAGGAATTTTAAATATTAATACCGGAAAAATTGTTACTGATGGATATGATAAATTCAGAAGTACCTTTAAGAAACATCCTGATACCGGAACGATAATAAACGGTTTTGAAGTTCCAATGTGGGATGATGTCGTTAATTTGGTGGTTGAAGCTGCAAAAGTGGTTCCACAGATAAGATATGTTGGCTGGGATGTTGCAATCAGTAACAAATATGGTCCTCTGTTGATTGAAGGAAACAGTTATCCCGGTCAAGACGTTACACAGTATCCGAAACTAAATCTGGGTACCTATAGTGTAATGATGGATGCAATAAAATAAGGAAGGAATATCCGGTAGGGTAATTATGCAATGAACAAACTAAGATATTTAATAGCATTATGGGCAGCAAAGCTGTCAGTGGTAGCATTAAAAATAACAAGACATAATGGTACGAACTTTCCGGGAGTTGTGGCACTTAAAATTTGTCCCGATTTCCTTAAATACGTTCAAAAACCTGAAACCATAATTGGAGTGACAGGAACCAACGGCAAAACTACAGTATGCAATCTGGCCATAGATATGTTCAAAACTGACGGAAGACTTGTACTTGATAACAACATGGGTTCAAACATTAATTCAGGGATTTCTACAAGCTTCATCAACGGAGTGAACATTTTCGGCAAATGCAAATATGATACAGCACTAATTGAAATAGACGAGAGATCGGCACCGCTTTTGTTTCCATATATGCAGCCGAAAGTTTTGCTTATTAACAATTTGACAAGAGACTCAATTATGCGTAACGGCCATCCGGAATACATCGGCAAGATTCTCACTGAAGAAATGCCTCCGCAAACCAGACTATTATTGAACGGGGATGACCTTATTGCATCAAATATTGCACCTGAAAACAGCCGTAAGTATTTTGGAATAGAAAAAATGGATACTGATGTTACAGAGTGCATAAACCTCATTAACGATATGCGTATCTGTCCAAAATGTAATGGAATACTGGAGTATGAATACTTGAGATACCATCACATAGGAAAGGCCGTATGTCCACACTGTGGATTCAAATCTCCTGAATATGATTATGCAGGCTTTGATGTTGATACAGATAAGATGACAATTAAGGTTAAGGACAAAACAGGGCAGTATCAGTTCAGGTTGTTAAATGATAGCGTCTTTAATATTTACAACGTTGTAGCTGTTATAGCTCTTTTCCGCGAGATAGGTTATTCTTTTGAAAAAATCGCAGAACTTCTTCAACAGATAGAAATTGTAAAGAGCAGATTCAGCGAAAAGGAAACAAGCGGGTATACTATCGTAAGACAGATGTCGAAAGATAAAAATGCTTTAGGTGCATCGAGAGCCTTTGATTATGTTTCAGGAAGACCTGGGGATAAGGAACTTATTCTAATGATGAACTGCCTGGGAGATACCAAGCACTGGTCTGAAAACATATGCTGGCTGTATGACGCAGACTTTGAGTTCCTGAACAGGGAGAATATCAAAAATATCATAGTTACCGGTCCAAGAGCAAAGGACTATTACCTCAGGTTAAAGCTTGCCGGCATCGAAGACGAAAAGATTTCCTTCGTTGAGAAGGAACTTGACGCTCCAAAGGCACTAAAGCTTTGCAGGGGCGAAAGTATTTATGTATTCTATGGCACAGATTCCATTGTTTTGGGAAATAATGTAGTAAAGAACATTGAAAAAGAAATTGCAGAAAGAGGTGAAAAATAATGAAAATTGAAGTATTATTCCCTGAAATCTGCAATCTTTACGGCGACTTGTTCAATGTAAAATATCTAAAGGAATGCCTGCCTGAATGCCAGATAGTAAACACGTCACTAAAGGATGAACCACTGTTTTTAACTGAAAAACCTGACCTGATATATATGGGGACAACTACTGAGAGCGGACAGCAGCTTATAATAGACAAGCTGCTTCCATATAAAGAAAAAGTTGTCGATTGCATTGACTCAGGATACAACTTCCTGTTTACAGGTAATGCAATGGAAGTCCTCTTTAACGAAATTATAGAAGAGGATAAAAAGATTTGTGATGGCCTTGGAATCTTTGATCTTTCAGCAAAAAGAAAGGCAAGAAAACGCTTTAACTCTCTTTATGTAGGATGCTTCAACGAGGAAAATTTTAATGAGCCAATAAAGATTGTAGGATTTAAGAGCCTTTTCGGATTTGCATATGGCAAAACAGATTTATATCCATTGTTTATTACAGAGCGCGGCGATGGAATGAATAAGGAGTGCAAGGAAGAAGGCATAAGAAAAAACAATTTCTTCGGCACATACATTACAGGACCCCTCCTTGTATTAAACCCTGTTTTCACAAAATGGTTCATGAGTGAAATAATGGAGGTTCCCAATCCTGTGCTCGCTTTTGAAGATGCAGCAATGGATGCATATAATGACAGAGTAAAGGAATATACTGACTCTAATACAGGTATTTATTATTAACAATAAGCTTAAAAACTGATGCCAAGAGGTTTACTACTCAAGGCATCAGTCTTTTTTTAGGATCTAGGAATCAAAAGCTCTGTTCCGATAAGTAAATTATATGGATCGATGGTAGGATTTGCACGCATTAGTGCATCAAGCTTAATATTATGCATCTTTGCAATTAAGTACAAGGTATCTCCGGCCACCACGGTATGTGTGTCAAAGCATTCTTCCGGTTTTTGTGGCAATTGGTCTTCTGTTCCCGGAATGCAAAGCCTTGTTCCAATCTGAAGATTATATGGATCTTCGATACTGTTAACCTTCATGAGCAGGCTGACGGGAAGATCGTACTTTTCTGCAATTCCATAGAGAGTATCACCTTCGTTTACAGTATAGACATCGATACAGACAAGCGTCATATTCATAAAAAACCCCTTTCAATGATGTTCATATTTTGTTCTCTATTAATATATTTTCATTCTTTGTGAAATGTGCTACAATAGCCAATATATTTACAATAATAATGAAGAGGTATGAGATGAAGAGATTTTTTAAGAACATTAACCCTGCAATACTGATAATGATTTTCTTATTGCTTGGGAACAAGATGCTCGCTTCAGGACAGAGCCTTGGGGATTGGCTCTATATGCAGCTTTTGATGCTTCC
>JAQXRN010000220.1 GCA_029218545.1 Bacillota bacterium
TGTAAGAGTGGATTACTCAGAAAAGAGCGATATTCTTTCGCTGACCATCAGATATAAGGGGCCTCATCACGATCCGAAGGATTCCGATAATGAGCTGTTCCTTGAAATGCTGGAGGAACCTACAATTGACATGATCGACCGTATAATCGAGTCAACAGAAGATGATATCTACAACAACTTTATTCAATTGATTTTCAAGTGGGAGGAGGCATAAAAATGAACAAAACTACAAAAAAATATGCTTCTGTCGCACTGATGCTTCTGATGACCTTTGTGATGATTTTTGGCGCAGTGCCAGCAGCATATGCATCCGAGTACAAGACAATCGAAGAATTAAACGGGAAGAAAATCGGAGTTCAGACAGGATGCCTATACGAAACTCATATTGCAGATGAGTGTCCCGATGCTGAAATTCAGTACTTTACTATGCCTCAGGACATGATTCTTGCACTTAACTCGAACAAAATCGACGCGTATCTCATCGAAGAGGTAGGATATTATGCCACAGCTGCTGTTCACCCTGAGCTTGCAACCCTTGAAGAAAGTGCAGGTCTTTGCGAAGCGGCAGTAATTATCGGAAACAATGATAAGCAGGAGAGACTGCTGAGAGAAATTAACGAATTCATTGCTAAACATAATAGTGAAGGCGATGGAATGCTGGATAAAATGTTCAAATACTGGGTAGAAGATTTCGATGCAGAAAAAAGCAGAACTGAGCAGGGCGGCTTTACCGGTGAAAACGGAGAACTGATAATTGCCTGCGAAGGCGGATATGAGCCTTTCTCCTATGTAAACGATGAAGGAGACTGCGGCTACGATGTTGACTTCATGTACAGATTCTGCAGAGAATATGGTTACACTCCAAATATTCAGAGGGTTGCATTTGAATCCATTGCGCCCGGTGCTGAATCAGGAAAATATGATATTGGACTCAACATTATCTTAAGTGATGAAAGAGATGCAAACGCATGCCTTTCTGAAGTGTATTACACATGCGATATTTTCATGGTGGTTCCTAATGAAGTAGATGAAGGTGTAGGCTTTATCGCTAAGATGAAAGATAACTTTAATAATACATTTATTAAAGAAAGCCGCTGGAAGCTTTTTGCATCAGGTGCCGGCATTACCCTGATGATTACGTTGAGCTCAATTCTCCTTGGAACATCCATTGGATTTGCAGTATTTATGCTTTGTCGCAAGGGTAACAAAATCGCTAATGGAATAACCAATGGAGCTCTATGGCTCATTCAGGGAATGCCTACTGTACTTCTCCTGATGATTCTATACTACATCATCTTCGGTTCAACGAGACTAAGCGGTACCGTAGTTGCAATTGTAGGCTTTACTCTTATCTTTGCCTGTTCCATGTATGAAATGCTTTCAGTAGGATTTGGGGCAATAGGAAATGGGCAGTATGAAGCAGCTACAGCACTAGGTTACAGCGACAGACAGAGCTTCTTTAAGATTCTGCTGCCACAGGCTGCAAAGCACTTCCTGCCTATTTACAAGAGCGAAGTTGTAACTCTGATAAAGGAAACTTCAGTTGCAGGCTATATTGCTATTCAGGATCTTACAAAGATATCTGACCTTGTCAGAGCCCGTACATATCAGGCATTCTTTGCGCTGATTTTTACGGCTATTATCTACTTCGTGATTTCAGGGGCCCTTACGAGAATCGTTGGAATGGTAGAAAAGAAGGTTGATCCTAAGAGCAGACCTAAGGATAAGATTCTGGAAGGAATAGAAGAAATAGAATAATAAATCATAATATAGCGAAACCGTTGGAACCCCAGCGGTTTTGTTTTATTTTTGCAAAAAAATCGGCAATAATCCGGCAATAAAATTGTTTTTGAAAACAAAAAAACTAAAGATTGTTTGACTTTTATCAACAAAAATGTTATAATACCATCCAAATTGTGTTGTTAATAACGTTATTAGTATAGGAGAGAAAAATGTCGAACAAAATCAATGAAGCCGTTGAAATAAGATGGCATGGAAGAGGTGGACAAGGTGCTAAAACTGCATGTCTCATGCTTGCAGATATAGCTTTTACTGCAGGCAAGTATGTTCAGGGATTTCCTGAGTACGGTCCTGAAAGACAGGGAGCGCCTATTACCGCATATAACAGAATTACTGATGAGCCATGTAAGGTTCATTCCAACATCTATACACCGGACTATGTTGCAGTTGTGGACGAAACCCTATTGAAGTCTGTTGACGTTGCCAAAGGAATAAAGAAGGATGGCGCATTGATTATCAACAGCAAGAGGAGTCCGGAAGCCTTAAGACCGCTGCTTAATGGATACAAAGGCCGTATCTGCACAGTCGATGCAGAGTCCATCTCCATTGAGTGTCTGGGCAAGAATTTCCCTAATATGCCTATGCTTGGTGCAATTGTAAAGGTAAGCAAGGTTATCGATGCACAGGCTTTTGTCGATAACATGAGAGAATCCTTTGAACACAAGTTTGCAGGTAAAGAAAGCGTAATTGAAGGTAATATGAGAGCTGTAGTCAAGGCTATGGAGGAAGTTGAGGTAGGAGAATGATTACTAAGGCTAAAGATATAAATGAGAAGATAACATGGCAGGAGATAACCACAGGTGCAGAGATTTACGAGCCAGCAACTTCACTGCTTGTTGAAACAGGTGACTGGAGAGTTATGACTCCTGTATTTAAGGAAGACGATTGCAAGCAGTGCATGCTTTGCGTTTTATACTGCCCAGACAGTTCAATCCCGGTAAAAAATCACAAGAGACGTGATTTTGACCTGGTTCACTGCAAGGGTTGCGGCATATGTGCCAAAGTATGCCCTTTCAACGCTATAGAATTTGTAAAGGAGGATAAGTAATGTCCAGAAGAGATAGAATGTCGGGAAACGAAGCTGTAGCAGAGGCTATGAG
>JAQXRN010000221.1 GCA_029218545.1 Bacillota bacterium
TGTGACGGTGGACACAAAAGGGGAACAATTCTTTGCTAATTTTAAGGTGCTGGCCGAAGAGGGATATCTGAAGGTGGCAGGAACCACCGAAAAGAAGTCGGGTGACAATTCAGAGGATGAGGCTAACGACGGTGAAAAGGATGCTGACAGTGCCTTTTTCCAATGGATTCAAAAACTGAAAAAAGGCAGCACCGTCAGATTCAAAGAGTTTAAAATAAAAGAGGGGGAAACAACTCCCCCTAAAAGATATAACTCCGGTGGAATGATTCTCGCCATGGAAAACGCCGGCCAGCTTATCGAGGATGAAGAACTGAGGGCACAGATAAAGGGAAGTGGAATAGGAACTTCTGCAACGAGAGCGGAGATTCTGAAGAAACTTTTTGCAATAAAATATCTGTCCTTAAATAAGAAGACACAGGTTATTACGCCGACCCTCCTAGGGGAGATGATATTCGACGTGGTCAACGGGTCTATAAGCGGTTTATTGAATCCCAAGCTTACGGCAAGCTGGGAAAAAGGGCTTACAATGGTGGCAAATGGAGAAATAACACCTGATGAATATATGATAAAGCTGGATTCCTTTATCAGTCGCAAGACCGGCGAGGTATTACGTCTTAACAACCAATATCAGCTGAAGAATTGCTTTGAAAAGATAGAAGGATTTTATAAGAAATAATATAATAAGAAATAAAAGAGACTCACTCAGCCGATGATAGGCATCATTGGCTTTGTGAGTCTTTATTTATTGAATACTTTATTTTCTTCTCTTGTAGATTGCGTCACGCATTCTTTCCATTCCTGTTTTAAGTACACTTCTAGGCATTGCAAGGTTTAATCTTACGCAACCTTCTGCGTTGCCTACAAACAGTTCGTTTCCTCCTTCCAAAAGAACGCCTGCCTCGTTGGCAAAGAAAGAAGGAAGATCCTTTTCTTCAGGAAGACACTTTGACATATCAACCCATGCCAGATATGTAGATTCAGGAATTTCAAATACAGCCTCAGGCAAGTATTCATCTAAGAATTCCTTGACATAGTTAAAGTTGCCATCCAGATAATCCTTAAGCTGCTTGAGCCAAGGACCACCTTTCTTATAGGCAGCCTTGTGTGCTTCAATGGATAAAGGATTCAGACTGCCGATAAGCTTATCTCTTGCTACAAACTGATTTCTTTCCTGTTCATCACGAATGATAATGTTGGAGAAAAGCAGGCCTGCCATATTGAAAGTCTTGCTGGCGGACATACATGTGATGAGTTTCTTGTAATCAGGCATTATCTTGCCTAATGGAATATGTTTGAGGCCGTTGCGGACGATATCGCAGTGGATTTCATCGGAAATAACCCAGAGGTCGTACTTTTCAACAACAGCGGCTATTTTCTTAAGTTCATCTTCAGTCCATATTCTGCCACTAGGGTTATGAGGATTGCATAAAAGTAGAAGCTTTACCTTTGGATCAGATGCCTTTTTTTCAAGATCATCAAAATCGATTTCAAAATGACCGTTGTTCTTAATTAACGGGCTGTGAACAAGTTCAACATGATTATACTCACATGCATGAAGAAAATATCCATAAGCCGGGGTCATAGCAAGAACTTTTTCATCTTTTGCAACCACATCTTCTATGATCTGATAGAGCGCAGGAATAATTCCGGCAGAATTAACCAGTTCTTCTCTAGGAAAAGACCAGTCATAACGCTCCTTGCACCATGACAGAAATGCCTGATAATAGTCTGCCTCATATAAAAGAGTGTAACCCAGAATCTTACGGTCAAGTCTTGCTCTTACTGAGTCTAGAATTTCGGGGGCAATGGCGAATTCCATATCAGCAACCCACATTCTAACAAACTCTTCATCCTTAAATTTGAATTTCTTTTCCGGTCCTGCATGAAAGATGTAACTTCTGAAGCCATCAGTATTCAGGGCATTAGTGTGTCGGCGATCGATGATTTCATCAAAATCGTACTTTGTTTCGTTTGTCATTGACATCTTTTAAGACCTCCTCAAGTTGTAGATTTTAATAGCCAAAACAGGATGGTGTGACTGAGTTATCAAGTGGGGCGAACCTGTAGCCTTTGGATTTAAGACCTTCAATTATTCCGGGCAAGGCGTCCGCTGTTGCACTGTGACCGGGGCCGTCGTGCATAAGCACGATAGCTTCCTTGCTCTTTGCTCCGTTCAGCACGTTATTGGTTATTTTCTCGGCTGAAGGGGAACGAACCGAAGCATCGCCGCTTGAAACATGCCAATCGTAGTAAACATACCCACGTCTGAGCATTTCTGCAATCAACTCCTGATAAAGCTCAATGTTATAAGAGTTAATTGAGCCTCCCGGAAACCTGAAAATTCCAGGCTTAACCCCGGTAACGCTTTC
>JAQXRN010000222.1 GCA_029218545.1 Bacillota bacterium
GAAGACAGCAGAATGGATGCGGTTCCTGTTTGGGACGGCGAGAAAATCAGTGTAGTTGAATTTAGAAATATCAAAGAAAACGATTTAGTGGTTGTAGGCAGAACTGAAGATGGTTCAGAAGGAATTTTTGTGCATGATGACTGCTGGGAAAAGGAAGAAGTAGAGCAGGATAAGAGCCCATTTGGTTTCCGTCAGAGCAGAAGTAGAGAAACTTCATTCACCTATGACTATGAAACATTAATCGAATTATTAAAGTACGAGAAAGAAAATAACGGATATGTTGTTTGGGTGCTTGGACCGGCATGCAGCTTTGACGTTGAAGCGAGAAGGGTTATGGAACAGATTATTGAGAAGGGATATTGCCAGGCGGTACTTGCCGGAAATGCTCTTGCAACCCATGACCTTGAAGCAGCATATCTTGGAACTGCCCTTGGATGTGACATCAGAAACCAGAGGGCACACCTTATGGGACACTATAACCATCTGGATACAATAAATGCCATAAATACATACAATTCAATTCCAAAGTTTATTGAAGAAGAAGGTATTGATAACGGAATAATGTACAGCTGTGTTAAGAACAATGTTCCTTTTGTGCTAAACGGGTCTATAAGAGATGATGGTCCTCTTCCGGAGGTTTATGAACACACATATCAGGGTCAGGACACCATCAGATCCCATATTAGAAGGGCAACTACTGTAATAGGCATGGCTACAGTGCTTCACACTATTTCTGCGGGCAACATGACGCCTACTTACAGAGTATTAGAAGACGGAACAATCAGACCTGTACATTTTTATATGGTAGACACTTCGGAATTTGCGGCAAATAAGCTTGGTGACAGAGGAAGCCTTGCTGCAAGAGGAATAGTGACAAACGTTCAGGATTTTATGAGAAATTTAAGCAGAGGTCTTGACCTTTAATGAAGGTGGCTTCTGCTGATACGGAGGACAGTATGTTTAACGGAGAAGTTGCAGCGTTTATTTTATATTTTGTGCTAATAGTAGGGATAGGAATTTATTTCTTCCTTAAAGATAGAAATTCAAACGGAGAACAGGAATTTTTTATTGGCGGACGTGCCATGGGTCCTTGGGTAACAGCATTATCAGCGCAGGCATCCGATATGTCAGCGTGGCTATTAATGGGTCTGCCGGGAAGTATTATGGCCTTCGGATTTGGTCAGATGTGGATCGGCATCGGTCTTGCCCTGGGTACTGCAGCCAACTGGATTTTCATTGCCAAGAGGCTTAGAAAGTTTTCAAAGGCAGCAGGGGATGCCATAACCGTTCCTCAGTATTTGAGCAACAGATTTAAGGCAAAAAGCTATACCCTTCAGATTATATGTGCCATCATATTTTTCGTATGCTTTACTGTATATGTTGCCTCTGGGTTCGTTGCAGGAGCATCGGTGTTTACTACGGTTTTTCCGGGGTTGGACACTCAGACGGCTATGATTATTTTTGCACTTGCCATGCTCATGTGCACCTTTTTCGGCGGTTTTAAGGCGGTATGCTGGACTGATTTTTTCCAAGGAATATTGATGCTTGTGGCAGTGGTTACTGTACCAATCGTTGTGATGATGTCAATGAATCTCGATGAAACTGCGCTTTCGGCCGTATATTCATATGTGGACGGAGCAACCGGTCAGGAAACAATATGTAATTTCGGCACAGGAATATTTGATGCAAGCTGGAAAGAGATTGTAAGCGGACTTGCATGGGGACTTGGATATTTCGGAATGCCACATATTATTGTAAGATTTATGTCTATAGAAAAGCCTTCAATGATAAAGAAAAGTGCAACAGTGGCAATTATCTGGGTCGTAATATCTTTAGGAGCAACCTGCTTAATTGCATATCTTGGCAGAATGGTAATGGCTGAAGAACTTCTTACTGTCGGAGCACAGAAAACAGTGTTTATAGCTTTCGCAAGAATGCTTTTCCCTGGATTTATCGCCGGAATTCTTATGGCGGCTATCATTGCAGCATCAATGTCCACCGCCGATTCACAGCTTCTGGTGGCATCCAGTTCCTTTACGTCGGATATTTACAAGCCTATTTTCAGGAAAGATGCCAGCGAAAAAGAGATTCTATGGATTGGAAGACTGGTTGTAGTGGCCGTTGCGGCCATCGCCTTTGTCATTGCATCAAGTAAGGCTTCCGGGGCACAGACAATAATGAACCTTGTTGAAAACGCCTGGGCGGGATTCGGCTCAGCCTTCGGTCCAACTATAATCCTTTCCGTATTCTGGAGAAGATTTACTTACAAAGGGGCCGTTGCAGGAGTAACCGTAGGTGCTGTCACAGACGTGCTATGGCTCATGTTCATGTCCCATACAGGAATTTATGAAATTATTCCGGGATTTGCACTGGGAATGGCAGCTGCTATCATAGTTACACTTATTGATAAGGAACCTGAAGAAGATGTGAAAGCTATCTTTGACAGAGCGTCTTCTGAAGGATATGATGAATAGACAGGTGCGGCCGATAAAACTGATATATAAACAGGAAAATGGTGAATAGTTTGAACAAGACGATTACACGCTTTTTATTAGAACACGGGGCCAAGAGCCCCGTATCTTTTCATATGCCGGGACATAAGGGGTCGGCAATCTATAGAGAAAACGGATATGGAGAATTCCTCGATAGAATAATGGACTGCGATATTACGGAAATCCCTGGAGCGGACAATCTGTTTCAGGCTGAGGACGTTATCCTTGAAGTGATGGAAAAATACAGAAAGCTTTACTGTTCAAAAGAAACGTATCTGCTGATTAACGGAAGCTCTGCAGGAATAATTGCCAGCATTCTGGCTGCGGTATCAAAGGGCGGCAAGCTGGTAATGGCAAGGAACTGTCATAAATCTGCATTCAATGCATTGTCATTAGGCGATATAGAGCCTGTGTATGCTTTTCCGGAAATTGTCGACGAATATGGAATTCTGGGAGAAGTGACAGCAGAGGAAATCGAACGGTGCATCATAGAGAATCCGACAGCAGAAGCGGTTATTCTGCCAAGCCCAAACTACTATGGAATTCTAAGCGACGTTGAAGCTATTGCAGAAGTAGTCCATAGGTACGGCAAAATATTAATAGTTGATCAGGCCCATGGAGCTCATCTGAAGTTCTTTTCTGCAATGGGGGGCTGCAGAGAAATCAGACCGGCGGAGGAGCTTGGGGCCGATATAGTAATCAACAGCACCCATAAGACCCTTGCTTCTTTTACACAGACAGCTATATTGAATGTAATGACTAGCAGGGTGAATACTGCTGTGCTTGAGGATAAGCTTCAGGTTATGGAAAGTTCAAGCCCTTCATATCCTCTCATGGCTTCTTTGGATATCAATGCCTCTCTGCTTCTTGAGCAAGGAGAGAAACTTGTCAGAGAGTGGATAGAGAATCTGGAGTGGTTTTATCGTGAGGCTGACGGGATTGAAGGCCTTTCTCTAATGAAGGTAAAAGGCATGGACATAACAAAACTGAACATGGACATGTCCGCATATGGAGTAGATGGAAATCAGCTGGAAGAACTTCTTATGGAGAAAGGCATATTCGTGGAGCTTATTGCGGGCAATATTGCCATGGGTATGACAGGAATCGGCAATAAACGATGTGACTATGAAGCCCTTATTGCAGCGCTTAAAGAGATAGCATCCAAGAATAAACTTAAGAAAAGGGAAAAGACTGAGCAGCCAAGGGCTCTGACCAGAAGGCTTTTGAGAAAAGCTGTACCTGCAGAAAGGGCATCAGTGCATATTGATGAGGCAGAAGGCCGGGTCTGTGCCATGTCAATCATCCCTTATCCTCCGGGGATTCCTATTGCGTGTCCGGGGGAAGTTTTAGACAGAGAAACCCTGGATTATATCAGGGCGAGAAAAAAGGCAAATGAAAAGGTAATCGGTCTTTCTTCTGACATGCATATTTTAGTTGGAAAATAATAAAATGAATGGTCAATATAATTAGCGCCTGTGAAAAGGGCGCAGATAATTGACCATTTTTGATTTTTTTGTTAAAATTCCAACAATTTCTTGGCGATATGAAAAATTTTTAATGATTTTTGATTTGCGTTGTAGTATAATGTATTGCGTATGATTATGTATAATATTTAGAAAGGAAGGTCTCACCAAATGAGTCAAAAACATTTACAGAGCATTCACGTGAGCCATTACAAGCACACTGCCGGTTGTGCAACAGAAGTAATGCCAACTCCGGATGTTGTAAAAATTTCCATGTCTCAGCATATTGGAGCACCTTGTAAGCCCCTTGTTGCAAAGGGTGACTACGTTAAAGTAGGACAGCTTATCGGTGATACAGATGCATTTGTCAGTGCACCTATCCACTCTGGTGTTTCCGGAACAGTAATTGCGCTGGAAGAACAGAGAAATGCAATGGGTGGTATCGATACTCTTGTAGTAATCGAAACAGACAAGAAACAGGAAGTTTATGAAGGAATTAAAGCACCAGAAGTTGAAGATCTGGCTGGATTTGTAAAAGCAATCAGAGAAAGCGGATTAGTAGGTCTTGGTGGTGCATCATTCCCAACACACATTAAGTTTAACCCAAGAAATATTGACGATGTACATACTCTGATTGTTAACGCTGCAGAGTGTGAACCGTTCATCACTTCTGACCATAGACTTATGCTAGAAAATGCTGAAGAACTGATTGAAGGATGTCAGCTTGTAATGAAGTATATCGGTCTTGATGAAGGTTACATCGGAATCGAAGAAAACAAGATGGATGCCATCGAACACATCGACAAGCTTTTAGCTGAAAAAGGCATCACAAACATTAAGACTTTCAAGCTTCAGGCTAGATATCCAAAGGGAGCTGAAAGAGTACTGGTTTATGAAATTACAGGAAAAACAATGAACGCAGGTGTATTACCAGCTGATTTAGGAATTATCCTTTCAAACGTAACAACAATTGCGTTCGTAGGTCAGTACTTTAAGACAGGCAGACCATTGACTACAAAGAGAATCACAGTAGATGGAGATGCAGTGACAACTCCAAAGAATATCATCGCTCCAATCGGAACAATGATCAGCGATGTTATTGAATTCTGCGGTGGCTACAAGCAGGAACCTAGAAAGATTCTTATGGGTGGTCCAATGATGGGTAGAGCAATCTTCTCTGATGAAATGCCAATCGTTAAGAATAACAATGCTATTCTGGCATTCTCAAAGAGCCAGGCTCTTGTTAAAGAAGAAACCGCTTGCATCAACTGCGGAAGATGCCACAGCGCATGTCCGTTCAAGTTAATTCCAACTGCTCTTGCAGACGCTTACGAAAGAAGAGATGCACAGGCTCTTAGCGACTTAAAGGTTATGCAGTGCATGGAATGCGGAAGCTGTTCATATATTTGTCCAGCTAGAAGACCTCTTGGTTTCATGAATAAGCTTGGTAAAGCTGTTGTAAAGGAGGCTGGATTATAATAATGGATAAGAAATTTTATAACAACCTGGTAGTATCATCCGCTCCTCATATTGTGAGCCCTATTGATACATCAAAGATTATGGCTATGGTTATCATGGCCCTAATGCCTTCACTTTTAGTGAGTGTTTATGTATTCGGTTTAAGAGTAATTGCTTTAACTGCAGTTTGCGTTGTATCAGCTGTTGCTTTTGAATACATATGGAACAAATTAAATCATAAGACACAGACTGTATCTGACTGCTCAGCAGCTCTAACAGGTCTGTTAATTGCAATGAACTGCCCTGCAGGACTTCCTTACTGGATTGCAATCTTAGGTACTTTTGTTGCAATCATCATTGTAAAGCAGTTATACGGCGGCATTGGTAAGAACATTGTAAACCCTGCTATCACAGCAAGAATCGTTATGTTCATTTCCTTCGCAACAGAAATGACTACATGGCCGCTTCCTAAGATGGCAGCAGATACTACTTCAACAGCAACTCCACTAGGCGTACTTGGTGCAATTTCAGAAGGCGCAACAGGAGTTGAACTTCCTTCAAACATGGATTTATTCTTAGGTTTTGTTGGCGGTTCCCTAGGTGAAGTAAGTGCAATCGCATTATTATTAGGCGGCCTGTTCCTGATCTGGAAAAAGGTTATCAGCCCAATTATTCCATTTACATTTATCGGTACTGTATTTGTATTTGCATTCGTATACTACAGTGTAACAGGTACAGGAGATCCGCTTCAGATGGCTGTATTCCACATCCTTGCAGGCGGTGTAATGCTTGGTGCATTCTTCATGGCAACTGACTATGTAACAAGCCCGCTTCTTCCAATGGGTAAGGTTATCATGGGTGTAGGCTGTGGTGTAATCACAATGGTAATCAGATTATTTGCTTCATTCCCAGAAGGTGTTTCATTCTCCATTCTGTTAATGAACTGCTTAACACCATTAATCAATGACTTCTGTCAGAAGAGAATGTATGGAGGTGCAAAGAAAAATGAAAAATAATAATTTTAAAGAATACATTGCACCTACAGTTGTTCTTGTAGCTATCTGTCTAGTAGTTACAGGCTTACTGGCTGTTGTAAACTCAATTACATCACCTATCATTGAGTCCAACTCAATTAAGGCTGCAAACGAAGCAAGAGCTGAACTTCTTCCTGCAGCTGAAGGTTTTACTGAATTTGATGGTGAATTAGCTGTAATTGAAGATGGTAAACTTTTCGTTGAAGACTGCTACATTGCAGACAATGGCTGCGGTATGGTTGTTACTGTTAAGACTAAATCCTTCGGTGGATTATTAACAGAAATGATCGGTATCGATGAAAACGGTGCAATTACAGGCGTTAAGGTAACTGCTCACGGAGATACTCCAGGTCTTGGTACTAAGGCTCATGACCCAGGTTACTTAAAACAGTACATCGGTTTAACAGAATTAGATGATATGACAGCCAAGGGTGATTCCCACGTTACTCACGTAAGTGGTGCATCAATTTCATCCAACGGTGTTCACGCTGGTGTAAATGCAGCTCTCCAGCAGGTAGAAATCGTGGGAGGTGCTAAATAATGGAAAAGAAAACTAGTAAATTAGCTATCCTTACAAAGGGTATTATTAAAGAAAACCCAGTATTAGTACTTCTGTTAGGTACTTGTCCTACTCTGGCTACTACAAGCTCCGCTTTAAACGGTTTAGGTATGGGTGTTTCTGCTACAGCAGTATTAATCTGCTCAAACATCGTTATTTCATTACTTGCAAAGATTATTCCTGATAAAGTAAGAATACCTTGCTATATCGTAGTAATCGCAGGTTTCGTAACTGTAGTACAGTTCGTATTACAGGCTTTCGTGCCAGCTCTTTATGCATCACTTGGTTTGTTTATTCCACTGATCGTAGTAAACTGTATCATCCTTGGTAGAGCCGAAATGTTCGCTTCAAAGAACAATGCTATTGACTCTGCTTTAGATGGTATCGGTATGGGTCTTGGTTTTACATTAGCTCTTGGTGCTATGGGTGCTGTTAGAGAAATCTTAGGTGCTGGTACTATTTTCGGAATTGCACTTCCTTGGTTAAGTGCACATCCTATTTTAATCATCGCATTAGCTCCTGGCGGATTCTTCATTTTCGCTTGCGCTATCGCAGCAGTTAATTTCTTTACAAAGGGTAAAGGCGTTAAGGGCAGCTTCGGTTGCCATGGTTGCGCAATGGCTTCCATTTGCCAGCAGGAAAAATGCATTGCAGAATTAGAGAAAGGAGTTGAAGCATAATGGGATTCGGTACAATTTTGCTAGGTATAATTTTAGTAAACAACTATGTTTTAGCTCAGTTCTTGGGTATTTGTCCGTTCCTTGGCGTTTCTAAGAAATTAGACTCCGCTGCAGGTATGGGTGTTGCGGTAATCTTCGTAATGGTTCTTGCAACAGCTGCTACATATCCAATCATGCAGATTCTTGATGCATTTGGAATCGGTTACTTACAGACTATTGCATTTATCCTTATCATCGCTGCATTAGTACAGTTCGTAGAAATGGCATTAAAGAAATTCATCCCGGCTTTACACAAGTCCTTAGGTGTTTATCTGCCACTTATCACTACTAACTGTGCAGTACTTGGTGTATGTATCTCCAATATCGATGAAGGATACACTTACATTCAGGCATTAGTTAACTCCGCTGGCGCAGGTATTGGTTTCTTATTAGCTATGGTTATCTTCTCAGGTATGAGAGGTAAGCTTGAAGCTAATACTTCAATTCCTAAGTGCTTCCAGGGAGTGCCTATCGTATTAGTTACAGCTGCGTTCTTATCCCTAAGCTTCATGGGATTCGGCGGATTAGTATAGGATAAGGAGGAATTGATATGCAAGCAATTTTAACACCAGTATTATTGATTGTAGCTATCGGTTTTGTTTTAGCTGTTATCCTGACTATCGCATCAAAGATTTTCTACGTTCCTGTAGACGAAACTGTTGCTAATTTAAGAGCAGAGCTTCCGGGTGCTAACTGTGGTGCCTGCGGATTTGCTGGTTGTGATGACTATGCATCTGCTTTAGCTGCTGACCCATCAATCGGCGCTTCAAAGTGCCCTGTAGGTGGTGCAGATTGCGCAGCGAAATTAGCTGAAATCTTAGGCGTTGATGCAGGCTCTGCAGATCCTCAGGTTGCAGTAGTTATGTGTAACGGAAACAAAGATGCTGCTAAGACAATTATGGAATATCAGGGATTAAGCACATGTAAGGCTGCAAAACAGCTTTTCGGTGGACTTAATGCTTGTGCACACGGCTGTTTAGGTCTTGGTGACTGTCAGGCAGCTTGCCCATATGGTGCAATTATGGTTTGCAATGGCGTTGCTGTTGTAGACAGAGAAACATGCGTTGGTTGTGGAATCTGCGCTAAGCAGTGCCCTAACAGCGTAATCAGAATCGCTCCTGCTAAGAACAAGGTAGTTGTACAGTGCAACTCCAAGGATTCAGGCGCAAAGACAAGAAAAGCATGCTCCAACGGATGTATTGGATGCAAGAAGTGCGAAAAGGCTTGTAAGTTTGAAGCAATCAAGGTGGAAGATAACCACGCAATGATTGATCCTGAAAAGTGCAAGAACTGCGGACTTTGTGCAAAGGAATGCCCAACAGGCGCAATCATCAATATGAGAGCAAAAAGAAAACCGGCTGCTCCTGCCGCACAGGCTGCAGAAGCATAAAGACTAGCTCTTTCTAAAAAAATAACAGGCTCCCTGAAAAGGGAGCCTTTGATATTTTTTGAATTATCATTTTCAACTTCAATTTACAATGTTCTTAATCCAAACACCTTTCTTGACCAGAATAAAGCCTACAGTACATTTGATGATATTGGAAAGCTCTGCAATCAGGAAAACAAACTGGACCGGAATTGCCGTAAGCCTTGCCAGAATAAAGACAAGCGGAATCGGAATAAGCCACATATATGCGCTGTCAAATAAAAAGGTGACAATGGATTTTCCGCCGGCACGCAAGGTAAAATAGCTGCCGTGTACAAAGCCGTAAAGGGGCTGACAACATCCGGTGATGAAAATAAGCTGGGTTGCAAGATGCTGTACTATTTCCTCTGTATTGTATAAGGCAGGGAAAAGTGGTGAGATTATTAAAAGCGCACCCCCGGTGATAAAGCAACAGAATACGGAGAAGGCAATAAGCTGCCGGTCTTCCTGCTTTGCTTCTTCCAGCCTGCCTGCTCCAAGCATTTGACCGATAATAATACCTATCGAATTACCCAGAGACAGGAATACCACATTGAATAAGTTTCCTATTGTATTGGCAATATTGAATGCTGCCACAACCTCAAGACCTCTTACAGAATAACACTGATTCATAAAGGTAATTCCGAAGGACCATAAAAATTCATTGATAAACAGTGGCAGGCCAATAGCGATAATCTTCTTCAGAAGAGAAGGCGGAATCCGAAAGCTGAGCAGTGCACCTTTGATAAAAGGATTTCTCTCCACATGCTTATGAGTCCATATTGCAACAATTATGAGCTCAACGAAGCGTGAAATAACAGTTGCAATGGCTGCACCAACGCCGCCAAGAGCCGGAGCTCCAAATTTTCCGAAGATTAAGATATAGTTGAATACCAAATTGACAAGCACTGCAATAATTCCGGCAATCATCGGAACAACCGTCTCTCCTGTCTCACGCAGGGTCCCTGAGTAGGCCTGCGTCATGGCAAAGGGCAGAAGACCGATGACAATCACCGTAAGATAAGCTTTGCCGTAATATAGCGTAGCCGCAAGATCGCCTTCGCTTTCGCCCTGATGAATAAACTGCTGAATCAGCGTTTCTCCGGCACCTAAAAAAATTCCTGCGAAAATGACTGCCAGAACAGCTCCGAAAATCAGCTTAAATCGAAACGTATCTCTAACTCCTTCGTGATTACCGCTGCCATAAAACTGGGCTCCCAGTATACCGGCTCCAGCCACTGCACCAAAAATGCAGAGATTAAAAATAAAGACTAACTGGTTGGCAATTGCCACGCCGGACATCTGTTCCGTTCCGACCTGTCCCACCATTATGTTATCCAGCAGGCTGACAAAATTAGTAATACCGTTTTGGATCATAATGGGAACAGCCACCATTAATACTTTTTTATAAAAATCTCTAGTTCCGACCAGTCCCCCTAATCTTCCGGCGGATTCGGTCTGTATCGTTTGCTTGCTCATTTTTTCTATATAAACCTACCTTGTGTAATAAAATATTTTTTATAGTAAACGGCTACTTTAAGTAGTCAATAATATTGAGTATTGAATTTTTAGCAATATTGTTTTAAGAAAGCTTCTTCGTCAAATTGCCTTATGCTGTAAACAAATATTTTCATGTCAAAACATCTCCAATCTAAAAAGGTGCTAAATATATAGCCTATGAACTATTTTAGCACTTTTACGAGGCGGTGTAAAAGGCAAGTTTGTATGTTATTTTATTAACATGGCTAAGTTTGACTAAATAAGAATCTTGTGAGATAATACATCTATCGTTTGTTTTGGAGGGAAGCATTATGACAGAAGAAAAAAGAGAAGTATTAGACATGAGAGACAGCAATCTTGCTAAATTAAATGTTGCAAGGGGAGAAAATTTAGTTGAAATTCATGTTCAGAACAATATGATTACTGACCTTGACCTTATGGAAAACAAAAAACTTGAGGTGCTGGATTGTACAGGCAATCCTCTAAAGAAGATAAAAGCATGCGCACCAGGTAGTAACGGCATGTTCCTTATTGAACTTGGTGCTGTCAAAGGCGGAAGTGTAGGAGTTAAGTTTGCACCCGGTTATCAGACATACATTGCGACTCCTGATGAAGGCTATGAATTCAGCTACTGGGTTAACGAACTTGGAGATATGGTTTCAAGAGAACCTGTATTTGAGGATGTTTATGGAGCAGGCAGGCTGATGATAGCTTGGTTTAAGGCTGCAAAATAGCATCAGCTGATTAATTACATTAAACTAAAAGGAGGGTTTTATCTTATGTACTACGCAAGTATAAGATAGCCCTCCTGTTTTTGTGATTATTTTGCAAAGTAAAAAGAGTTTGAGGCTCTTCTTTTATACATATCTTCAAGCTCCTTCTTATGATATAAATAACCCTCGTCGTCGAAATATCTTGATGAAGTCGGGCAGAGCTTGTAGCATGCACAGCATTTGATACAGATACCTTGCATTTTGGTAATCTCAGTAAAATCTATAGAACCCATTGGGCAGACTCTTGCACATAGACCACAGTTGATGCAGGCGTTGCCCACTTTTGGGGTAACCTTTCTGATATCGATATGATTGCCATGTCTGTCTTGGGGTTTGTAATATCCACCATAGTTTTCAGCAATTCCGTCCACTGCTACAGATGCATCATGAAGAGGTTTGTCAAGCATAGCTGCTATGGAGTCAGCAAATTCGGTAAGCTCATCTATATCCTTTGCGTCAGGTCTTCCCAATCCAAGATAATGAGAGAAGGAGTGCTCGCAGGAGCAGGCTGCAGCAGCTATAGTTCTGAAATTGTGATTCTGCAAAATATCACGAAGCTCTATCAGGGAATTATCGAAGCTTCGGTTGCCAAAGGTGACTACAGGAACAGCCAGAGCTCCGTTTCCCTCAATGGTATCTAAATACTTAAGAAGGACATTAGGAACTCTTCCTGCATATGTAGGTGTGCCGAAGACAACTATGTCTTCTTTCTTTATATTTGGGAAGCCTTCTCTGGCAGAAGGCAGAGTGAAGTCATATTCCTCCACACTTGAGCCTAATAGCATTGAAAGCTCTCTTGAGATAGAAGCTACCACTTTTTTTGTTGTACCCGTCGGGCTAAAGAAAATTGACCATATCTTCATTTTTTCACCTGTCCTATATTGTTAAATGAGGCAGCTTATGATATACGAGATGAGCTGCAACGCCGATTAGAATACCGCTTATCATACCTGCAAAGACTAATACCGAGAAGTAGGACATAAGTCTGTAGTTTGACATAATAATGCAAGCTGTTATGAGCTGCCCGAGATTATGAAATACACCTCCTGCCATGCTTACTCCTACCATACTGAATTTGTCAGTTCTATATAAAAGGTACATTGCTATGAGACTTAGTATGCCGCCGGCCAGTGAATACATTGCACCGAACAGGCCTGTAAACAGAAGACCTGTTGTTAAAATTCTTATCACATTGATAAGAAAGGCATTCTTGAAACCAAGTCTGTATATGGCAATTATTATGACTAGATTGGCAAGCCCCACCTTGATTCCGGGAACCGGAACTGGAAGAGGAAACAATGCTTCAATATATGAAAAAATCATTGCCAGAGCCGCCAGAATGGCGCTCAAAGCCAATCGTTTGGTGCGCAGAGCATAGCTGGATTGGCGGTTAGTTTGAGATGACATCTGCACCACCTCCTTGCTCTTTTCCTACAATTTCCACCATAACCTTGTTTGGGAGGCAAACGATGGAATCCTTAGAAGTCGAAATGGGTTTTGAATTAACGCAAATCTGGTTTTTGCAATCAGAATAAGACATTGAAACAAGACCGTCCTTTATGATAATATGATTTATATGATTTTCGTTTTCAATCTCTATTTCCTTGTCTTCATATAGGCTGTAGGTTCCATAGGGCTGGCCGTCGACGGTGATGAGGACCTTGTTTCCGGCCGCACCATAAAACAGGGAATTCCATGATAGTGCAAGACCAAACGCCAGAAGCACAAAGAAGAGAACGATATCAGCTTTTTTAATCATTCTAAACTCCAAGAAGAAAGGTTAATTATATGAAAAAAATAATAGCAGTATGTCTGCTCATATTAATACTTATTATACCACAAATGGGGTGCAATACCCAAGTCAATAATAAAGGAATAAGCAAGACCAGTTATCATTTGAACACCATCTGCACAGTTACAGTGTATTCAATGAAGGGACTGGAATCCCTTTCGGAAGACGAAATCCAGAAGAAAGTTCTGACCCTCATAACAGATGCCTTTAGACTTTGCGACAGCTACGAAAAAAAGCTGAGCAAGACTATCGAAGGCAGTGATATATATAATATCAACCACGCAGGTGGAAATGCGGTAAAGGTCAGCGAAGAAACTCTGGAGGTAGTGCAGAAGGGAATAAAATACGGAGAGCTTTCTGAGGGGGCTTTTGATATTACCATAGGAAAAGTAACTGATCTTTGGAATTTTCAGGAGATGGACGACCAGGGCAACCGTATCGGCGAGATTCCCGATGAGAATGCAGTAAGTGATGCTGTAAGCCATGTGAATTTCAAGAATGTTTTAATCGATGGGGATGCAATAAGGCTTATTGACCCGCAGTCAGAGATAGATCTTGGTGGAATTGCAAAGGGATATATTGCAGACAAAGTTGCAGAATACCTGGAATCAGAAGGTGTAACAAGCGCTATAGTTGATCTCGGTGGCAATATCGTTGTGATAGGAGAAAAAGGTAAGGATGTCAATACAGCCGAAGGAACGGAATTTGCAGTAGGCATAAAGGATCCTCAGTCTGAGAACGGAGGACTTTTAGGCCTTTATATGAGCAAGGATAAGACCATTGTTACATCAGGAACCTACGAAAGATATTTTGAAATTGACGGCAAAAGATACCATCACGTTTTAGACAGCAAAACGGGGTATCCTATTGATACCGATCTGCTTTCTGTAACCATAATAGGCGAAAAGGGAAGCTCTGCCGATTGTGACGGAATCAGCACCAGCTGCCTGGCTCTGGGCAAAGAAAAAGGCCTTGCTCTGGTGAAACAAATACCGGGCATTGAGGCCATTTTCGTCGATAAAGATGGTAATGTTACCAAGTCCAGCGAAGATGTTGAACTGGTGAAGGGTTAGCTCTCCCAAAGCTCAAAGAGATTTTTGATGAGGTTATCTATCTTGCTTAGAGGAAGCTTACTGTAGTAGAAAATCAATGAAGTTGTATCCTGATCGGTAAGCTCCGACAGAGGAATCATCTGCAAGCCGAGAGATTTTGCTTCAGAGCAAAGTTTCTCGGCTGTTTTTTTTGTTTTGATTTTTATTGTAAGGTTAATTCCTGAACGTGTATCGATAGGGGATACGTTGCCGCTGTTATACTTGGCAAAGGATGCAAGTGTCATGGTAAGCTTTTGTGAATAAAGCTTGCGGAGCTTTCTTATACCTGTATTGTAGTAGCCCTTTTCCATAAAGAGGGCGAGGGTGAGCTGCTCTGCCTTGGAACAGGTCTGGGTATAGTGGTTTTTGATTTTTTCAAATATGCTTACCATAGGCTCAGGAAGAACCATGTAGGATATTTTTACCGCAGGGAAAAGGGTGGATGAGAAGGATCCCAAGTACACTACGTTGTTGTCCTTATCAAGGCTGCGAAGGGCAGGAACGGGCTTGCCGAAATAACGAAGCTCACTGTCGTAGTCGTCTTCAATGATAATGCTGCCGTTTGCCTGCGCCCATTCCAAAAGCTGGTGTCTGCGCCCCACAGGCATGACAGCCCCCGTAGGGAACTGGTTTGACGGGCTCACATAAACGGCTGAAGAAATATTCATTGGAAGTCTTGAAATATCAAGGCCGTCTCTGTCAACGGGCACATGGGAAATGGCAAAACCCTTATCAGAGAAGCTGCTCTGTACAGGCAGATACCCCGGAGATTCCAAGGATACATGATTTATGTCCATTTGAGAAAGAATCCTGCATAGGTGATTGGTTATCTGCTGAGTACCTGCACCGATTACAACCTGACCCGGAGAGCATGTAACTCCGCGTGCAGAATAGACATATTTGCATATTTCCACACGAAGTGCGGCCTCTCCCAGAGGATCGCTTTCAAAAAGCAGCATATCGGAGTAATCATTAAAAACTCTTGCTGCACATTTTTTCCACTTTACGAAATCAAAGCACTCAACATCGCAGATATAAGGGTTTTCTTCAGAGATATATAGCTCGGAAAAATCGATTTTGCTGAAGTTGCCTTGGAACTCCTGATGAACATGTTTCAGCCCTTCAGAAACATAGTATCCTGACTGGGGTTTGCTTACGATGTAGCCTTCAACCAGAAGCTGATTGTATGCCAGCTGGGTCGTCGTTATACTGATGTTCAAATCCTTGGCGAGGGCTCTTAAGGAAGGCAGACGTTCCCCTTCTTTGATGTCACCCTGAAGAATTCCGTTGCGGATAGTGTTGTACAACTGTATGTATAAAGAATCGGTAGAATTGTCATTAATATCCAGAATAATAGGTTTCATAAGGTCTCCTTACATAAATTATACATATAAAAATAATTAAAATTGCGTATTTTGAAGAATACATTTTAGTTGTATTATATATATATCAGATAAAAAAAGCAATAAGGGGAAAGTGAAATGTCAAGAAACGAAAAAACAAACAGATTAGTATTAACAGCACTTATGATTTGCCTGGTAATGCTGGCAACCTTTGCAATCAGAGTTCCATCACCTTTTACACAAGGATATATTCATCTTGGGGACAGCATGATATTCTTAGCGGTACTTCTGCTGGGCAAGAAGGGTGGCGCTGTAGCAGGAGGTCTCGGCTCTGCTATGGCAGATATGATAGCAGGATATGCCGTTTATGCGCCATGGACCTTTATCATCAAAGGTATTATGGGTTTCATCATGGGCTGGTTTATTGAAGCTTCATCAAAGAGCAAGCTTGCAGCGGTGAAGGTTGGAGGAATGCCTGTAATTCAAATCATAGGAATGGTCATCGCGGGACTGGAAATGGTTATAGGATACGGTATAGTAGATGGCGTATTTGCAGGGAACCTTTTAGCAGGATTCCTGGGAGCACCTTTTAACGTAATCCAGTTTACTGTAGGCTTAGTGCTTGCAACACTTATTGCAATGGCACTTTATAAGACACCTGCTAATAAGTTTTTCGAGTATAGAATCGACAAATAAGGGATATTTTATTAATTAGAATCAATAAGGGTTGTTAGCATTGAACTTACTCAATGCCAACAACCCTTGGATTTTTGTAACGATATCATTTTAAATCAGCTGAAATTTAACCAGAAATCTTGCAGCCATAACTGCTTCAGGCAGAAGCTTTATAACAGGCCTTGACAGGAAGATGCTGTCAGGACCTTTTTCTTTTATGTTCTGCGCGATAACAAGACAGAAGATGTGGCTGCCGGACAGATTTTTGATGTCCTTTATCAGCTCAGGAACGGCAGCTACACCCGTTAAGAGATGCTTGAAGTTTTCAAGCGCCTCATCAAGCTCACTGGTTGAATTGTCGATTATTTCTTTTAGTTTCTTAAGAAAAGAGTCCTTCGTATATACCAAAGTAGGATCCATATCAAACAGCTTAGCGCACAAATCGGCCATCTTTGTATCGGTTTTATTGAAAGAACCTTTTGCAAATGCATAGTATGTTCCTTCAAAGACGTCAAAAGCCTTCATGGCATCTAAAAAGCCTAGTCTCATTATCTTTCTGGCGTTATCTGTATCAAAGATTAAGGTGTTTCCTAAAGGCCATTTAGATTCGATAACTGTAAGATTAGGAGCGTTTTTTAGCGAATCGTGCTTTAGGACACCGATGGCATTGAGCTTAACAGCAATGATGCTGGTTGCGCCTTTTTCAATTGCCATGTCAACCGGCAGAACATCTGCATAGCCGCCGTCGATATACTCAACACCGTCTATTTCGTGTGCGTGTATTGCGGGATAAGCCGACGCACTGGCAACTATGAAGTCGACAATTTGCCCTTCTTTGATGTCCTCTTTGAAAAGTTTAACGGGCTTTAATGTATTTCTTTCAACTGTAACAAGACCGAATTCTACAGGGGAATTTCTGATCTTTTCTTCATCGACATATTCTGAAAGCAACTTTTTTAGTCTAGTCGAGCCTGCACCCTTGTTGATCACAATTTCTCTGGCATAATCAATGGGCTGACTGCCTTCTGCAACATCGAAGATCATGTGAGTTTCGAGCTCGCGCCACATCTTGATTGTAAGCTCAAGGTCCCCCTGACATACCATAGCGCCGTTTATTGAACCTACAGATGTACCTGTGACAATGTCAATATTGATGCCTAAATCTGTAAGGGCCTGCCATACGCCTGCCTCATAGGCCCCCTTTGCACCGCCGCCGCTTAAGACAAGAGCCACTTTTTCCGTTTTTTTCATAGCCAAAACCTCCCCTAAATTACTACCAAAATTTTATCATAAGTGGTATAATTAATGCAATGGTCTGAAGGCAGTTGGCTTCAGATAATCTGTTTTTAAGGAAGGATATAACGGTTATTATGGACGAAAGACTAAAAAAAATAATTGATAATTCATCATCCATAGTGTTCTTTGGGGGAGCCGGAGTTTCGACAGAGAGTAACATCCCGGATTTCCGTTCAGAAAAGGGCCTTTATAATGCACAGAAGCAATATGGCCGTTCGCCTGAGGAGATGCTGTCCCATTCATTTTTCATGAGACACATGGAAACCTTCTATGATTACTACAAAAACAATTTGATTTATACAGAGGCAGAACCAAACAAGGCTCACAGGGCTCTTGCTTATCTTGAAAAACAAGGCAAATTAAAGGCTGTGGTTACTCAGAACATAGATGGACTTCATCAGAAGGCAGGAAGCAGGAATGTCTTTGAGCTTCATGGCAGTGTATTGAGAAATTACTGCATGAGCTGCGGCAAGTTCCATGATCTGGACTACATTATGGATGATAAGAACTGCCAGAATGGTATTCCTCGTTGCAGTGAATGCGGCGGAGTAGTAAAGCCGGATGTAGTTCTTTATGAGGAAGCTTTGGATGATGCATGTATGATGGGAGCTATAGAAGCAATTCAGAAGGCAGATACCCTTATAATCGGAGGCACTTCTTTGGTGGTTTATCCTGCGGCAGGTTTAATCCGCTATTTTAGAGGAAGCAATTTAGTTCTCATAAACAAGCAGGCTACCCAGTATGATGACAGAGCTGATTTAGTAATAAATGACAGTATTGGAAAGGTGATGGAAATAACAGAATGAACATATTGATTTCAAATGATGATGGAATAAATGCTATGGGAATCAGGGAACTGGTAAAGGCAATGAGCTGCTGCGGCGATGTTTATGTGGTGGCGCCTCATGACCAGAGAAGTGCCAGCAGCCATGCCCTGAGCATTAGAGGTAAAATTGCTTTAAAAAGGGTTGAAATGGAGGGTGCAAAGCGCGCTTATGAATGTACAGGAACTCCGGCTGACTGCGTTAAGCTTGGACTGGATGTATTGAAAAGAGAAGGCATCCATATTGATGCAGTGTATGCAGGAATTAACATGGGAGCCAACCTTGCGACAGATACCATGTACTCAGGAACCGTGTCTGCGGCTGCTGAAGGACTTATGGAGGGAATCCCTTCTGTTGCGGTTTCTGTGTGCAGCCATGAAGCAAGTCACTTTGAAGCGGCCTGCAAGCTTGCAAAAGATGTTCTGCCGATGGCTTTAGAAACAAAAGGGAGAATGGGAGTAATAAGTATAAATACTCCGGATATTCCCGCTGGAGATATTAAGGGTGTAAAAGCCGCAAAGCTGGGCAAAATCATATATGATCGGTGGTTTGAAACCGTTGAATCGGAAGGTGAAAAAACTGTATACAGATATGTGGGAGAACCGGTTCCGCCGAAAGATGCAGATGATAACTTTGATGTGAAGCTGATACATGAAGGTTACGCAACCATTTCTGCAATAAAATATGATTTAAACGATTACGCAGGATTAGAAGAAATGAAAAAATGGGAGTTGAATATATGAGCATTTTAAGATTAAAAAGACATGAAGTAATTCTTGTGGCAATTGATTTTCAGGAAAAGCTTTTACCTGCAATGGCCGAAAAAGAGAAGATTGAAAAGAATATTATCAAGCTGGCAGGAGGATTAAATGTACTTCAAATTCCTAAGCTGGTAACAACTCAGTATGCCAGAGGTCTTGGAAACACTACTTCAGAAGTAGGTGCCGCATATGGTGAGTTTGAGGAAATCGACAAGACCACCTTCAGCGCATACAAAAATGAAGAGTTCAGGGCGGCCCTTTTGAAATCAGGAAGAAAAACGGTCATTCTGGCAGGCATTGAAACACATATCTGCGTAGAGCAGACCGCATTAGACTTAATTGAAGCAGGCTATAATGTGGCTCTTGCAGCTGACTGTGCAAGATCAAGAGACATTGAGAACCATCTTCTTTCTCTGGAGAGAATGTCAGAAGCAGGAGTAACAATTACCTGCAGCGAAAGTATTCTTTACGAACTGTTAGGAGGAGCAAAAGAACCTGAATTCAAGGCGATTTCTGCAATAGTGAAATAATGATTTTTAATAATAGATTTGACGATTTAAGTGAAAAAGAAATAGAACTGTTAAATAGCTATTTTGACGGTTATGATTACGAATCATGTGCATATACTTTTTTAGCTCACTATATGTGGAGGAATACCCATGACCTGACGTGGGATATTATTGAAGGGTATCTCTGCGTTGCAGGAGGGGAGACCGATGAAAAGGGTGAGACCCAGTACAATATGGCCTTTCCCCTTACCAATGATGGTACCTATGATGTTGAAAAAATCAAGAAGACATTGTGCAAGGCAAAACGCATTTTTAAGGAAAAGAATCAGGATTTTGCCTTAAGCCTGATTCCTGAATCCCTTACCCATATATTGAAGGAGGCCTTTGGGGACGATGTGGAGCTTTGCCACAGCCGTGACGATGACGACTACATTTATCTGAAGGAGGATCTGGTTACATTAAAGGGTAGAAAACTCCACCAGAAGAAAAATCACCTCAACTATTTCCATAACAATTATGAATTTGTTTATGAGGAAGCTACAGAGTCGATGGTTCCGGAAATATTAGAATATGTTTACAGCAAGAACGAGTACAAGCTTGGAGAAACTCCTGAAGAGTGGAAAGAAATTCTTGAAATGGAAAACATCGCAATTGAGGAACTTCTGAAATATGTAGGGAAGGGTTTACTTTCCGGTGTGATACGTATAGATGGTAAAATAGTTGCGGTAACACTGGGAGAATTTGCAAAAACAAACAGCAGGGAAACTGTTATCGTTCATGTGGAAAAAGCAGATGACAGAATCAGAGGGCTGTATCAGGCCATAAATAATGAGTTTTGCAAGAGGCTGCCGGCAGAGACTGTTTATGTCAACAGAGAAGAAGATATGGGGCTTGAGAATTTAAGAAAGACAAAGATGTCATATAAGCCGTATAAGATGGCCCAAAAGTATACAGCGGTCATAAAAAGGGATTGTTTTTTCGGTTAAAAAATCCAGATAATTGTTAATAAAACTACTTTTTAAAAATACTTTTAAAAGTTGCTTTATTATGATAAAATAAAAAAGATATCGCAGAAAAATAAAATGCAAAACTTGTTAATTTTTTATCAAAATAGGGTTGCGTTTTATTATTCTTTGTGGTACAAATATAATGTATACAAGATGTATTAGTTATTATTTCAGTACAAAATATCTAAGGAGGATACATAAGAAATGAGAGAAGTTGTTATTGTAAGTGCAGCTAGAACACCAATCGGAGCTTTCGGTGGAACATTAAAGGGAGTTCCTACAAGAAAGTTAGGAGCTATCGCTATTAAGGGTGCTGTTGAAAGAGCAGGAATCAAGCCAGAAATGGTTGATGAAGTTATCATGGGTGCAGTATTACAGGGTGCACTTGGCCAGAACGTTGCTAGACAGATGACTTTAGATGCTGGTCTTCCAATCGAAACTCCAGCTATGACAATCAATAAGGTTTGCGGATCCGGTTTAAGAGCAGTTGAATTAGCTGCACAGATTATCAAAGCTGGTGATGCTGATATCGTTGTTGCAGGTGGTGCAGAAAACATGTCTGCTACAGCTTACGCTATGCCTACAGCAAGATTCGGTGCTAGAATGAACAATACTCAGATGGTTGACATGATGGTTAACGATGGTCTTTGGGATGCATTCAACGGATATCACATGGGTATCACAGCTGAAAACGTTGCTGAACAGTGGGGCTTAACTAGAGAAGAATTAGACGAATTTGCAGTAATTTCCCAGAACAGAGCTGAAGAAGCAATCAAGGCTGGTAAGTTCAAAGACGAAATCGTTCCAGTAGAAATCCCTCAGAAGAAGGGTGATCCAATCATCTTCGATACTGACGAATTCCCTAAGTTCGGAACTACAATTGACAAGGTTGCTAAGTTAAAACCTGCATTCAAGAAAGATGGTATCGTTACAGCAGCTAACGCTTCCGGTATCAACGATGCTGGTGCTGCAGTAGTAGTAATGAGCAAGGAAAAAGCTGATGAATTAGGAATTAAGCCATTATGCACAATCAAGTCCTACGCTTCTGCAGGTGTTGACCCTTCAATCATGGGTGTTGGTCCAGTTCCAGCTTCCAAGAAGGCATTAGACAAGGCTGGCTTAACAATCGAAGATATCGATTTAGTAGAAGCAAACGAAGCTTTCGCTACTCAGTCATTAGCAGTAAGAAAAGAATTAGGTCTTGACCCTGAAAAGACAAATGTTAACGGTGGTGCTATCGCAATCGGTCACCCAATCGGAGCATCCGGATGCAGAATCCTTATCACATTAATCCACGAAATGATTAAGAGAGATTCCAAGTACGGTTTAGCTACATTATGTATCGGTGGCGGTATGGGTACATCCATTATCGTTGAAAGATAATAAACAACTTATATACAAAAACTGCAGTCTGTTGACTGCAGTTTTTTAATTGTTACTTTTACTATTTAGACGACGCCGAGATATTCTTCTAAGGTTATGCCCTTAGACATTATTTCTTTTGCCACATCAACACCTACATATCTGAGATGCCAAGGCTCGTACATGTAGCCGGTAATATCTTCTTTACCTTGCAGGTACCGTATTATAAAGCCGTATTCTGCGCAGTTGGCGTTAATCCACTGTCCTTCCGGATAGTTGATAAAGTTCTGGGAAAGACCGTAGTTCATGGATTTTGATGTGATATCAACAGCCCAGCCTGTCTGATGTTCACTTCTTCCGGGATATGCTGAAATTTTATTGGCATAATCTACTCCATAGCTTGCCACATAGTTGTTATATATAGCGCTTTGAGTGTTATAGCTTCTGTAGGTGGAGCATATGCAAAAGCTAATGCCCTGAGCACTTGCATCATTGAGCATCTTCAGATAAGCATCATAGGCTTCTCTTTTAAAATATATTCCCTGATTTGTCGAAAGAGAGCCATCTACGGCAACCAAATCAGTAGGGACGAAGGTTGACGAAAGGGCATACTGCTTGTTGGCAAGTATGAGGCTGTCTCCGTTATCTGAAGAAAGGGTTCTTACCGGTGTGGGAATTCCGGGAGCTTGAGCTGAGGTTTGGTTGTTTTCAGGCTCGACTGATGTTGTGGTTTCCTGTACTTCTTCTTCCTCTTTAGGGCCCTCAGAATCGTCTTTTTGCTGGGTTTGAGTGTTATCCTGCGTATCATCTTTCGTATTATCAGAAGAACTGAAGCCACATCCATATAAGGAAGAAAGCAAAATTAATAATAATATTACAATGATTTTTTTCATCTTTTTTCGGCCCCTTTCCAATATTATATTAAGTATAGTTCAACAGAAAAAATAAAGCAATAGCAATGTTTTCTATAAAATTTCAACCTCCGCACTAGAAAATATATTGCAATAGTGGTATAATTGTTGACAGAACTTTTTTGGAGGAAATACTATGGCAGATAATTTCATTCATGAAATAATAGAAAAAGACTTGGAAAGTCAAAAATATGGAGAAAAGGTTTACACTCGTTTTCCGCCTGAACCAAATGGATATCTGCATATTGGACATGCTAAATCAATATGCCTGAACTTTTCCACTGCAGCAAAATACGGTGGTAAGTGCAATTTGAGATATGACGATACAAATCCTGTTAAAGAGGATGTAGAATACGTAGATTCTATTGAAGAAGATGTTAGATGGCTTGGATTCCAGTGGGATGAGAGACTCTGGGCTTCTGACTACTTTGACAAGATGTATGAAGCAGCCGTTGAGCTGATTAAGAAGGGTAAGGCCTTTGTATGCGACCTTACCGGCGATGAAATCAGAGAATACAGAGGAACTCTTAAGGAACCGGGCAAGGAATCTCCTTACAGAAACAGAAGCATTGAAGAAAACCTCAAGCTCTTCGAAGAAATGAAGGCCGGCAAATATAAAGACGGTGAGAAGGTTTTAAGAGCTAAGATTGATATGGCATCTCCTAACATCAATATGAGAGACCCTATTATCTATAGAATTGCTCATGCAACACATCACAACACAGGCGATAAGTGGTGCATCTATCCTATGTATGACTTTGCGCACCCTATCGAAGATGCTATTGAAGGAATAACTCATTCAATATGTACATTGGAATTTGAAGACCACAGACCGTTGTACGACTGGGTTCTGAGAGAAGTTGGCTGGTGGCCACAGCCTCCTCAGCAGATTGAGTTTGCAAGACTGAACCTTACAAATACAGTAATGTCAAAGAGATATTTAAAGGCACTTGTGGATGAAGGGGCAGTTGACGGATGGGATGACCCTCGTATGCCTACCATTGCAGGTATTCGCCGCAGAGGCTACACTCCGGAAGCAGTAAGAAACTTCTGTGAGGCTATCGGCGTTGCAAAGGGAAACAGTACAGTAGATATTTCCTTGCTGGAGCATTGTGTAAGAGACGACCTTAAAGAAAAGGTTGAATCAAGAAATGTTATCTTTGATCCGATTAAGGTTATCATTACCAACTATCCTGAAGGTGAGAGTGAAATCTGTGAATTGGAGAACAATGCACAGGTACCTGAAATGGGAACTCGTCAGGTTACATTCTCAAGGGAATTATGGATTGACGGAGCGGACTTTATGGAAGTTCCTGTTAAGAAATATTTCAGAATGTTCCCAGGAAATGAAGTAAGATTCAAGGGCGCATATTTTGTAACGTGCAACGAGGTAGTAAAGAATGAAGATGGCACCGTTAAGGAACTTCTTTGCACATATGATCCTGAAACTAAGAGCGGCGCAGGCTTTGAAGGTCGTAAGGTTAAGGGAACAATACACTTTGTGGATGCAAAGACAGCTGTTCCTATCAAAGTTCGTCAGTTCAACTATCTCATGTCTGAAAATGAAGCGGGAGAACAGGTAATGAACGAGGAAACCATGAGAGAAATCACCTGTTATGCAGAGCCAAGGGTGGCAGAAGCAGAAGCAGGCGAAAGATTCCAGTTCTTCAGACATGGTTACTTCGTAGCTGATTCAAAGCTTCATTCAAAGGAGGAACCTGTATTCAACGAAATCGTTGGACTTAAGAGCTCCTGGAAATAGAATATTAAGTCATATGGATATGCTGTTTACGCTGGCCATATGACTTTTTTGTACTTACGAAAGAGAAAAAGGGGAATAAGAAAAGTAGATGAAAGGAATTGAGAAATGATTGCAGATTATGCCGTCACCATAGTGACCTGCGTGGTAGCAGTTGCAGCAGGTATTCTGCTGGGAAACAGTGCAGTTTTTTGCTTTAACAGGATTCCGGGGAAATGGTTGTGTGACTATGGAAAAGAACCTGACGAGGAGCTTCTTCACCCCACCAGACAAAGAATAAAGAGCACGCCTTGGAAATACTGCTTTTCCTGCCTTTTTGTCATGGCGGGAATTAAGCTTGGTCTTGAAGACCCGCTTTATGCAGTTATTGCTTTAATCGCATGCTGGCTTCTTCTTGAGATGGCTATTGCAGATTTAAAGTATTTGATAGTTCCGGATCAGTTAATTGTCCTTCTTATGGTTGCAGGTGTCGGTTTTGTGCCACATCATAACGGAGGTCCTTTTGCGGGAGTAAAAGGTGCTGCAATAGGGTTTGCGATTATGCTTTCCATTGGAATTCTGGGCAAGATTATTTACAGAAAGGATGCTCTTGGTGGAGGAGATATCAAGCTTTTTACGGCTCTTGGACTGTGCCTTGGCGTAGATGGTATTCTGGCTGTTTTTGTTCTGTCCACTTTTACCAGTGCGGTTCACCTTGGCTTTCTTGCAATAAAAAAGCAGCTGGACTATAAGGGCGAAAGGCCACTTGTTCCATATATTTCGGCGGCGGCCGCAATTTATCTAGTCATTTTGCATGAAATGAGTTATAATGTATTGATAGGTCTTTAAGAGAGGATAATAAATGATTACAAGTAAACAGAGAAGTTTTTTAAAATCACTGGCTCACGATTTAGATCCGATTGTATATATCGGTAAGGCCGGTGTAACAGAAAATGTTATTAAGGAAATAGACACTTGCCTGGAGGCAAGGGAACTGGTAAAGGTTAAGCTGCAGGAAGGCTGCGACCTGGCACCGAAGGATGTTGCAAACGACCTTGTACCTAAGCTTGGCGCAGAATTTGTACAGGCTATAGGTCGCAAGTTTACTCTTTACAGAGAATCAAAAGAAAATAAGCAGATTATTTTACCTAAGGCTAAATAACTGGTATGGAAAGAAACTTTTTGCTGACAATTGAATACGACGGCAGCGAGTTCTCGGGATGGCAGAGGCAGCCCGACAGGAGGACCGTTCAGGGCGAGCTTGAACGTGCTCTTTCAAAGGTTTGCGGAGGGAGCGTTCAGATTAACGGCTCCAGCAGAACCGATGCCGGAGTTCATGGACTGGGTGCAAGAGCTTCTTTTAGAGGAGAATACGGAATACCTACGGACAGGCTGAAACTGGCAGCCAATAATATACTGGCAGGTGGCAAGAATCTGGCAGCACAGATTGGCGATGTGAGAATCTTGGATGTACAGGAGATGCCCCTTGAGTTTCATGCCAGATTTGATGCAAAGGGCAAAAAATACAGATATGTTATCTTAAATGACAGCAATCAGGATATTTTTCGAAGAAAGTATTGCTATCAGATAGCCAAGCCCCTCGACATGGAGGCTATGAGAAGGGCGGCAGAGCATATTGTTGGAACACATGATTTTGCATGTTTTCAGTCTGCAGGCGGGCAGGAGAGAGAAACTACCGTTAGAACGGTATACAGCCTGGAGCTTTTTCAAAAGGGCAGTGATATCTGGATTGAAATTGCCGGCGATGGATTCTTATACAATATGGTAAGAATAATTGCAGGAACGCTGGTAGAGGTAGGTTTAGGCTATAGAAAGCCCGGTGACCTTGCAGGGATTATCGAATCAAAGGACAGAAAACAGGCGGGGCACAAGGCACCTGCTGAAGGTTTGTATTTAGTTGAAGTATATTACGAATAGGAGAAAAGGCATATGAACAGACCATCCTGGGACGAATACTTTATGGAAATGGCTGAATTGACAGCTAAGAGATCAACCTGTATGAGAAGAAGCGTTGGCGCTGTAATAGTGAAGGACAACAGAGCTGTTGCAACCGGTTACAACGGCGCACCAAAGGGTATTGCTCACTGTGAAAACAGAGGAGGATGTATAAGACAGCAGATGAATGTTCCGTCGGGACAGAGACACGAGCTGTGCATGGCTCTTCATGCTGAGCAGAATGCAATTATTCAGGCGGCAGCAATGGGTAACAGCATAGAAGGAGGCACTATTTACATTACTCATCAGCCTTGTGCTATCTGTGCGAAGATGATTATTAACTCAGGAATTAAGAGAATCGTAATAAAAGAAGGGTATCCGGACGAACTTGCTGCGTCTATTTTGGCAGAAGCCGGATTGGAAATAGAAAAAATCTAAAAGGAATTTGAGAATTATGTATAGCACATTGTGGATTACATTTCTGGTAGCTGCTACGGTATCATTCCTTGCAACTCCTCTGGCAATAAAAATTGCACCTAAAATCGGTGCCATGGACGTACCTAAGGACAGCAGAAGAATGCATACCAAGGCGATGCCTAGATTTGGGGGCATGGCAATTTTTTTGGGATGTACTATTGCCATGATGGTTTTTTTAGAATTTGACCATAGAATTCCCATAATTGCATTGGGAGGAGCTTTGATATATCTGCTCGGTGTCGTTGACGATCTCAAAAATTTACCGGCAAAGGTAAAGTTTATCGGGCAGTTTGCTGTGGCGATCCTGATGTATGTAATGAATATAAGGATTACGTTTGTTACAAACTTTTTCGGTGAAGGCAACAGCCAGCTTGGTGCTTTGCTTTGTTTCGTTGTTACTGTTGTATGGATTGTGGGTATAACTAATACTATAAATCTTATTGACGGTTTGGACGGGCTTGCAGCGGGAACT
>JAQXRN010000223.1 GCA_029218545.1 Bacillota bacterium
AAATTCCTCGTCTCTGATATTGTAAATAAGGAGAGAATGAGAAAACCTTCTGCACCATTTACAACGAGCAGTCTCCAGCAGGATGCTGCGAATAAGCTTGGATATACAACAAAGAAGACCATGATGGTGGCACAGCAGCTCTATGAAGGCATGGAAATCAAAGGCTACGGCACTCTTGGTCTTGTAACATATATTAGAACTGACTCGGTAAGAATTTCAGATGAGGCAAAGATTGCTGCAAAAAACTATATTAATAGTAATTTTGGCTCTGAATATTACGCTAATAATGTTTTTTCTAACAAGAAAAAGGATATTCAGGACGCACACGAAGCAATAAGACCAAGTATTGTTGAACTTGATCCCGAACTAATAAAGGAATCATTGACAAAAGAACAATATCAGCTTTACAAACTGATTTGGACCAGATTCATAGCCAGTCAGATGTCAGCTGCCAGATTTGATTCAATGCAGGTTACAATAGAAAACGGAAACTACAGTCTGAAAGCAAACGGCTCGAGACTGTTGTTTGACGGATACCAGAGAGTATACTCATCAGGGAGTGAAGAAGATAAAGACAAGATTCTCCCTGAACTTGAGAAGGGAGAGGAACTTAAGCCGACAGCTATTAACGGGGAACAGAAATTTAGTGAACCTCCGGCAAGATTTACTGAAGCAAGTCTGGTAAAATTCCTTGAAGAGAAGAATATTGGCAGACCAAGTACTTATGCTCCGATAATAGGAACTATCCTTGAAAGAAAGTATATTACGAGACAAAAAAAGACCCTTGCACCTACAGAACTTGGATTTGTAGTAACTGACCTTATAGAAGAATATTTCAAGGAAATAGCAGATATAGGATTTACTGCCGACATGGAAGATAAGCTTGATGATGTTGAAGCAAAGGGAAATGACTGGAAGCAGATAATTAGAGATTTCTATAAGACGCTAAAGGAAGAACTGGATATTGCTGATAAGGCAATTGAAAAAGTTGAACTTGAAGATCAGCTAACTGATGAACTATGTGAAATCTGCGGTAAGCCTATGGCAATCAAATCAGGACGGTTTGGAGACTTCCTTGCATGCAGTGGATATCCTGAATGTAAGAATACAAAGGCAATTGTTAAAAAAATTGGAATAACATGCCCTGATTGCGGCGGTGATATTGTTGCTAAAAGAGGCAAGTCCGGAAAGATCTTCTACGGGTGCAATAACTATCCTTCATGCACAAGGGCATATTGGTACAAACCTACTGAAAAGAAATGTCCTGAATGTGGAGAACTTCTTTTAGAAAGAAACTCAAGAAATGCTAAGTTAGTTTGTTCAAACGATAAATGTGGGTATAAAGAATAATTATTTGAGGAGGATTTGATAATGGTACAATTTCATGCAACCACAATTTGTGCAGTTCGAAGAGGACCTGATGATATATGTATAGGTGGAGATGGTCAGGTAACAATGGGCGAAACTGCCATCATGAAAAATGGAGCTAAAAAAGTAAGAAAAATATACAAGAATTCGGTAATTTCCGGGTTTGCAGGTTCTGTTGCAGATGCATTTTCTCTTACAGAAAAATTTGAAAAGAAGCTTGAAGAACACGGAGGCAATCTAAAGAGAGCCGCAGTGGATTTAGCTCAGCTATGGCGCTCTGATAAGGGAATGAGAAACCTTGAAGCCCTGATGATTGTAGCAGACAAGGACAATATGCTGGTTATATCAGGCACAGGAGAGGTAATAGAACCGGATCAGGACTTTGTTGCAATCGGTTCAGGCGGGAATTTTGCATATGCTGCAGCCAATGCATTATACAATAATACTGATTTAACAGCGGAAGAAATAGTAAGAAAATCATTACAAATCGCATCATCAATCTGCGTTTATACAAATGATCATATTTCTGTTGAAAAACTTTAATAGGGGGAAAAGTGATGGCTAATAAAGTGTATAGCATGACACCAAAGGAAATTGTAGCGGAACTGGACAAGTATATTATAGGACAGACTGAGGCAAAAAAATCCGTTGCAATTGCTCTTCGTAACAGATATAGAAGAAGTTTGCTTTCCGAAGAAATGAGGGAAGAAATAACTCCTAAGAACATTCTTATGATGGGTCCTACAGGATGTGGTAAGACTGAGATTGCAAGAAGACTTGCGAAGCTTATGGATGCCCCTTTTGTAAAGGTTGAAGCTACAAAATTTACAGAAGTAGGATATGTTGGAAGGGACGTGGATTCAATGGTCAGAGACCTTGTTGAAGCATCTATGAGAGTAACAAAGCAGAGTAAACTCGAAGAAAAGTATTCAATTGCTGATAAGATTGTTGAGGAAAAGATTGTTGAAGCAATTATTCCTGGAAAGAAGAAGAAAACTCAGACAAACACTAAAAACCCATTTGATTTCATAATGAACAGTGGTGGATACCAGAGTCAGAAACAGCAGTATCTTGAAAGCCAGGCATCAAAAGAAGCTACGTCAACAAATGAGGATATGGATGTTGAAATGGCGAGAAAGCAGGTTCTGCAACAGCTTAGAGATGGTCTCCTTGAAGAACAGTTAATAGAAATTGAGGTTATCGATACTCCAAAGGGCAATCAGCTTGATATGTCAAACGAGGGTATGTCCATTGCCATAGGAAACATATTCGGCAGCATGATGCCTGAGAAGACAAAAAAGAAAAACTGCAAGGTAAAGGATGCTCGTAAAATATTAAGAGAACAGGAAGCTCAGAAGCTAATCGATATGGACATTGTTACCGATGAAGCTATCGAAAATGCTGAACAGAATGGAATAATATTTATTGATGAAATCGATAAGATTGCATCAGGTTCGAGAATGACATCAGGAGCAGATGTTTCAAGAGAAGGAGTACAGAGAGATATTCTACCTATCGTAGAAGGAAGCGTCATCAATACAAAATATGGTCCTGTAAAGACAGACCACATTTTATTTATTGGCGCAGGTGCTTTTCACACTGCAAAACCTACAGATTTGATACCTGAACTTCAGGGCCGTTTCCCGATAAGAGTTGAACTACAGAATTTATCAAAGGAAGATTTTGTTAATATTCTTACTGTTCCTCAGAATGCTCTTATAAAGCAGCATAAAGCTCTTCTTGAGACAGAAGGTGTTGAAGTAGAATTTACAGAGGATGCAATAGATGAAATAGCTAATATTTCATTCCTTATGAACGAACAGACAGAGAATATTGGAGCTAGAAGATTGCATACCATCTTGGAAAAGTTGCTGGAGGATATTTCTTTCGATATTCCAGAAATGGAAGATGAAAAAATTATCATAGATAAAGATTATGTAAAAGAAAGATTTAAAGAAACCATCCACGAAGAAGATTTAGACAGATTTATCTTATAATTTAACTTTGAGGTGACAAAACAATGAAAGGGCACATTCTTGACAAAATAAGAAGACTGAACTGGGTTTTAAGTGAAAGCACCACGGGTAGCCTTTCTTATAATGATTTATGTGTAATTCTCAGTGAAGTAATAAATGCAAATGTTCTTATTACTGATAAGACCGGTAAAGTCCTTGGAGCGGGATATACCAACGAAGAAGATAACTCTACCGTTTTAGATGAAAACGGACAGCAACGAATTACTGAAAGTGATAATAATTCTTTCATTTCCTTTACTGAGACCATAGTTAACCTTCGAGGAGAACAGGTTCTAAAGATTCTTGGCGATAATTATGGCATGGCAGAAAAATATCATTGCATTATTCCAAGCCTATGCGGAGGGGAAAGGATGGGAACCCTCATCATTGCCAGATATGAGGAAAGTTTTGACGAAGTGGATATAGCCCTGTGTGAATATGGTGCTACTGTCGTTGGAATTGAGATAAAACGTAACATGAATTTAGCAATGGAAGAAGAAAAAAGGCTTATTCTGGCTGTAGATATGGCCATTGAAAAGCTTTCCTATACGGAAAAAGAAGCTCTCGATAAGATTTTTTCAGAGTTTGAAGGCGATGAAGGTCTTCTTGTGGTAAGTAAGGTGGCCGGAAAAAATGAAATCACCAATTCGGTAATCGTTAATGCACTGAGAAAGCTTGAGAGTGCAGGCATTATTCAATCTCGTTCACTTGGAATGAAGGGAACGAGGATAAAGATAATCAATCCATATTTCCGTAAAAAATTGTTAATTTAACATTATAATTAACAGACCCCTTTAAGTCATCATAAGATGTTAAAGGGGTGTTTTTTTGCGAAAAATCATTATGATACTTACAGGTCTTTTTCTCATTATAATCGGCTGCATCATGATAATAAAGGATACTTTTGGAGAGAATATTGAAATGACAGCGGAACAGGTTGCAGTGAATGCTGTAGCAACGAAGATAAATGAAAGTGTTGAAGCCGGATTTTATAATGATGAGTTTGGTGAAAATCTGATTAAGGTAGAAAGAGATGCTGATGGGAATATTCAGTATCTTGAAGCAAATTCAAGGGTAATAAACAAGCTTCTGCTGTCATTTTCCAGAAGCGTTGAGGAAAAATACAGCCTAGATGACATTTTAGAGATAAAAGTAAATTATGGCCATTTGACAGGCAACAGAATTGTGTCGCAGCTACCTTTTTATTTTAAGGTAAAGGTTCACCCTGTAAGTCTGACAAAATTCCAGTGTGAGACAGATCTTGAGACAGAAGGTATCAATCAGACAAGGTACCATGTATATTGTACGGTTACGAGCAGGATACATATTGTTGCACCTTTTACAGATAAAGAAGCAGAAATAAACAGGAAAATACTTATAGCAGAAGCAGTAATTGTTGGTAAAGTTCCGGATAATTATGTTATGGTGCCTAAAGAAAGTATTTTAGATGCAATTGAATAAATAATATGATAAAATAAGAACATGCTTAGATTTAATGATAACAATGAAGTCATCAGAGAGGATGACTATAAGGCTATAACTGTTGGCCTTCAGAGAAAAGAAGATATTTCATATTCCATGGCAGAGCTAAAAGGACTTTGTGAAGCGGCTGGTGCCGAGGTCCTTGGACAAATGGTGCAAAACATGGAGAGACCAAATACTGCAACTTATATTGGCAAAGGCAAGGTGGAGGAGCTTGCTGAACTGGTTCGAAACATGGAAGCAGACATGGTTGTTTTTAACGATGAGCTCACAGGAATGCAGCTTAGAAACCTTGAGGATGCATTGGGCGTAAGGGTAATTGACAGAACCATTCTGATTTTGGATATTTTCGCTTCTAGGGCAACTTCAAAAGAAGGTAAGCTTCAGGTGGAACTTGCACAGCTACAATACAGAATACCAAGACTGACAGGCTTCGGTAATTCTTTGTCACGCCTTGGCGGTGGAATTGGAACAAGGGGACCCGGTGAAAAAAAGCTTGAGACAGACAGAAGACACATTGAGCGAAGAATGTATGATATCAAGTCTGAATTATCTCAGCTAAAGAACACAAGAAACGTTCAGAGAGCTAAAAGGGAAAAGAGCGAGATTCCTATAGTTGCGCTTGTTGGATATACAAACTCAGGCAAATCGGCTTTGATGAACAGACTTCTTTCAAAGACTGACAAGGAAGAAAAAACAGTATTTGAAAAAAATATGCTATTTGCCACCTTGGACACTCAACAGCGAAATGTAACATTGGAAAATGGCAGGCAGTTCATCCTTATAGATACTGTAGGTTTTGTCAGCAAACTGCCACATTCACTGGTAGAGGCCTTTAAAGCGACACTTGAGGAAGTAACGTTTGCAGATTTACTTCTTCATGTAGTAGATTCATCATATGAGAATCATGATTTTCACATAGGTGTTACAAATAAAGTAATGAATGAAATAGGTGCAGGCAATAAAGAAAAACTTATGGTATATAATAAGATAGATTTGCCTCATGAAGAAATTTTGCCGGAATCAGGATATGATTATATAGAAATTTCAGCAAAGAAGGATATTAATATTGATGGTCTTATTGCCAAAATTGAAGAAAAAATATTTGGAGATTACGTAAATGCTCAATTTCTAATTCCGTATGACAGGGGAGATATTTCTTCATATCTGTGCAGTGAGGCTACTGTAAATGTTATGGATTATAAAGAAAACGGAACTTTCTTCAGCGTATCCATAAAAAATTCGGATTATCAAAGGTTTAAGAAGTATGAAGTTATATAATACAGTACAAAAAGAGGCAGAAGCTGAGCAGATAATTGAGCGATCAAGGTTTATTACTTACATCAAACCTGTGGATTCAAAAGAAGAAGCAGATGAGTTTATCGCTTATATAAGAAAAAAACATCGTGATGCCACTCACAATGTACCTGCAATGGTCATCGGTGATAAAATGCAGGTGCAGTGGGCATCTGACGATGGGGAGCCACAGGGCACATCCGGAGCCCCAATGGTAAAAATGCTTGTGAATGCTGGGATTACAAATGTAGTAATAGTTGTAACCAGATATTTCGGAGGAATAAAGCTTGGCACTGGAGGTCTATCAAGAGCATATACTTCAAGTGCAAAACTTGGAATTGAAGCTGCAGGAATTTGTGAAGTATGTCAGCAAAGTTGCCTTACATATAAATTTGAGTATACTTATTTATCAAAGCTGCAGAACCTTGCAGGAGAAATGTTTGAAATTGCAGATATTATCTACACTGATGTTGTTGAAGCGGTTTTAACATGTGAACCTGAGAAAACTTTAGAATTGCAGGGGATTATGAACAATCTTACCGGTGGAAAGGCTATACTCGAACAGGAAGATGTTAGAATTGTTAGAAAAAAGTTGTAAATAAGTGTTGACAGAAGTAGTTAAAGATGCTATTATAAACAAGCTGTCGTGAGAAGAAAAGATGTTTCTTCTTAAGGACAGCATCCTGACAAAAGTTAAAATACTTTGAAAAATATGTTGACAAACTTTTGCAGATGTGATACTATATGTTGTGTTCGCGAGAGAAACGATGAAACGAAAACGCTAATGCAACTTGAAAAAAGTTTGAAAAAGTACTTGACATTCCAGTCTTGCTTGTGTATAATAAATAAATGTGCCGAGCGATTTGGATGCGAGGGCGCATAGCTCAGCTGGGAGAGCACCTGCCTTACAAGCAGGGGGTCATAGGTTCGAGCCCTATTGCGCCCACCATACATGGCCTGGTAGTTCAGTTGGTTAGAATGCCAGCCTGTCACGCTGGAGGTCGACGGTTCGAGCCCGTTCCAGGTCGCCAATTTTTCAAACAACTTCACATGCTGGTGTGGCTCAACGGTAGAGCAGCTGATTTGTAATCAGCAGGTTGGGGGTTCGATTCCCTCCACCAGCTCCATTTTTTTCGAGGGATTCCCGAGTGGCCAAAGGGGGCGGACTGTAAATCCGTTAGCTGAGCTTTCGGTGGTTCGAATCCACCTCCCTCGACCAATTTTTACACTTGACTTACCAATACGCGGAAGTGGCTCAGGGGTAGAGCATCGCCTTGCCAAGGCGAGGGTCGCGAGTTCGAATCTCGTCTTCCGCTCCAAATATCATGCGGATGTAGTTCAATGGTAGAACCTCAGCCTTCCAAGCTGATGGCGTGAGTTCGATTCTCATCATCCGCTCCACTATTTTGTGGGCTCATAGCTCAGCTGGATAGAGCAACGGCCTTCTAAGCCGTGTGTCCG
>JAQXRN010000224.1 GCA_029218545.1 Bacillota bacterium
AGTGCGTAATGCACGCAGGCTCTTATCAGAATGAAAATGAGCGGCGTGAGTTTTTTGTATGGAATCCCCAGCTTCGGCTCTAAGCTCTTTGCATATTCGGTGTATCGTTCGTTTACACCCTCAAAGAATTTCTTGCCGTACTCTCGGTATTTCGGGTGGGTGTAGATTTGATACATAAGGCGGTATTTTTCCCCGTGCTTTTTTGCTGTCCAATGGGGTATCTCGTCAATAAACCGCCACAAGTCCTCCACATCCTTGGGGGCCTTTTTCATAAAGTCGTCCTCAACCTTACTCATACAGTATTCGGTGGATTTCACAATCAGGTCGTCGAGATTGTCAAAATACTGGTACAGGCTCGCGACATTACAGCCGCAGGCGTCCGCAATGGCTTTTACGCCCACAGAGGCAAAGCCGTTCCGGGCATAGCAGGCGAAGCAATTTTCCATAATCTCAATTTGCCTTGCTCTGTGGGCTTCTTCGTTTTGAGGGCGCAATATAGTACCTCCCTCCCTGCAACAGAGTGAACGATCATTCAGATTATACCATATTCGTTTTGTTTTTTCAAGAGGAAAATGCAAAATTCAGAGATATTATTTAGGTTTTTAGCATTGCTGATTGCATTACATTGCCGATTTTCTGTTTCACTCCCATGATACGCGGGATTACATGACGTATTGAATACTTTTTGAGGGAGAAAAGCCGCTGTCACTTGACAGCAGCTTTCCCGTTGAACAGCTCGTAAGTCCAATGATTTTGGTATACCTTGTACCTACATAGTATGAGTCTGCGGGTGTTCCTCACAAGAGGGATTCTCCGCAGACTCTAAGCCGTGTTCGTCATAAATGTTACAGCCGAGAACAGAGATCAGGCTTGCAGGATCGTTTTGGCAGTTCTCGCAAAATTGAAGATGGCAGGTCATTTCGATGCAGTCCTCTGTCATAATCAGTTCATTGATTTCTTCTCTCTGCCGTAATTCTTCTTTCAGAAGTTTCCCTTTTTCGTTGCAGTCGGTAACCTCTGCGCCGAAATGGTAATACAGCTCATCATAGGAGATTGACCAACTGCCGTTCTCGGAATACTGTGTACATTCGCTGACGGCATAGTCGGCAAGCTGTTTGATTTTGTTTTTATCCATCGTCTTGTTCCTCACCTTCTTCAATATAGTTGATATACGGTATTTTGTGCCAGTGCGTCCAGCCGGCTTGACCAATCGGTGTGCGTATGACTCCTGCATTGGTATTAGCCGCCTGTATGATTTCGCCGTTGCCGATATAAATACCGATATGCCCTTCGTGCCATACGGCGAGTCCGGGGATTTCGGGGATGGTGTCAATCGTGCCTTTCTCCGATGCGTTTCCGTACATCGTGTCAGCGCCGGTATCAGGCATACCGTTTGCTCCGATTTCAATCTGCGCGGTTTGGGTGTTGTACCAGCCATAGCCCTTTATGAGTCCAACGCAGTTCGCGATTCTGCCGCCGAGCCAATTCTGACGGATGAAATCTTCTTGACCGCCGACCTCGTCGGGATACTGAGCTATCTTGCTTGTCAGCAGAGCTTCGTCCAGCACAGAGCCGTATGTGCCATAGACATAGCCCCATCCGTTTTCCTGTGCATGGACAGCCCATTTCACAATATCCAAATTGTTCTTTGTTTTCGGATCGGTATAGTCCGAGGTGTCGATATAACGGTCAGCATCTCCACAACCACTACTGCATTAACAGCGTCAGCTTTGTGAACGGCAAGAAGTTTGAAAACAAGATCGCCGAGCATATGCGAATGCGTGAGGTGTCTGATGAGATTTGCAAGAAACACCGTCTGTCCGTTCTCCGTGGCTCAAACTTCTATTCCAAATAAAGCAAGCGTAAGTATTGGAAGAACAAATCGGCAAGCGAGATTGAGAAGGAGATCATACGGCAGGATATTTGGGAAGCGGCGTATCATGCAAAAGAGCCGAATGAGTTTTATCGTCATCTTCACTCTCTCGGATATTATATCAATCGAAATCACAAGTATGAGCATATCTCGGTAACGCCACCCGGCCGGAACAGAACGGTGAGAATTGACACACTTATCCCGGAGTTTGACAATAAGAGCTTGCTGAATTTGTTTTGGGAGAATTACGAGCAATACTATGAGCCGATTTATGTGAGGTTTGATTTTTGTCCGTTAAAGAAATATGAGAACACCATTTGGCGATACAAAAACCGCAGAGACAATATCCAAGAATTTGTGGATGCCATCTTCGGTATTATTCGTATTGCCCTCGGGCTTGACGGTTGTCGCAACAAAGAGCCACGCGCAGTTCTGCTCTCACCTGACTTCCGCAAAGAGTCGGCGGCACTTAAAGAGCATCAGAATATCATCCGTTTTGTCAGTAAGCACAACATCAAAACGCCCCAGGATATTCGTGATGTGGCAGCAGAATGTCAAGTGCGCATGGGTGACCTCAAGGAAACGAGAGATATCCTTTACAACCGCATCCGCAGACCAAAACCGACAGACACGGTTGAAGAACTCAAAGCGGCAAGAGATAGTATTACCCGTGATATCGCAGAGGTGCGAGAACAGCTCAAGACGGCGAATAAGCTCACGGAACTACTCACACGTATGGAAAAAGAAATCGATGAAGAGCTGGCGTTAGAACGAAGCAACGCACCGCTTCCGGAACCGACTACCGCTGACGATGTGTCAAAGCATATCAATAGCGAGGATTATAATCCGACACAGCATCAAATACAAAGCGGAATACAACCGAGCGTGCGTAGGAGAAGTGAGTGGGAACGGTGAATAGGCTAAATCTTCACTTTAATGGGGTAAAGAAGTGGTAATTTTGGTAAGTCCGCAAAATGCGGACTTACCAAATCTAAGGCGAGAATATCCGGTAAGTCCTCACAATGAGGACTTACCACTTTGAAGCCATGGAATACTTCAAAGTCCGCATTTTTAGACTTTGAGGTAGTGCATCAAAATGATGCATTAGCACAATACAACAGAAAGGACATGAAAAACACCTATTTCAGAGTACACAATCACATTAGAGAGGAGCATTGAATGACAAAAACACCTACTGTCTATGACGAAACCGTCGGCGATCCCTATAACGGCATTGCCCCCGGCACAAAGTGGGAAGATCTTCCCGAAGACTTTGCGTGTCCTCTGTACGGCGTAGGTAAAGATCAGTTCAGCAAAGAAGACTAAAGAAAAAGCGCCCGGAGATCCGTCACGGAAATCGCGGCGCTTATTTTTTTGTTTCAAACAATGTTATAAGCTGGAATTTCAAGGATTATTTTGCATTTTTGTATGAAATCACAATATGACTTGGCGCAAATAATACCGATGCAATAATCAACAGCACTGATCTACTCATAATCCCGCTGAAAAGGAACGTAATGGATGGAATTATAGAGAGTGCTAATGCTCTGAAAACGCTGTTTTTCTTAAAGCAAATGATCCAAATTGCACAGTAAAGCATTACTAATATGGTATCTACAATGAGATACAGTGCAAATGCTTCATCAGACCACCATCCAAACCACGTTCCCGGAATATTGATTATCATGAATCCGAAACAACCAAATCTCCCTACTTGTTCAATGATCTCAACATATTTATTGTTCCACTTATTATCAAAGCCACCTTTGCACTTAATCGCAAATACGATATTTGGTATCATAATGACTACAATATAAATAAGGCCAATAATATTAAACCATTCCATATTATACGCCTCCACAAATGCCCGTTTGTTGAGTAGATTATAACATTCATTGGTAGCTTTTTCCACAGAGTAATATTGGTGCTAATGGGTTCTAAAAAAGTTATTTTAATAATTAGTTTACAAAAAAACACCATTTGTGTCCAAACCTTGAGGTTCAGATTTCAATGGTGTTTTCGTGGCGGAGATGGTGGGATTTGAACCCACGCGCCGGTTACCCGACCTGCCGCATTTCGAGTGCGGTCCCTTCAGCCTCTTGGGTACATCTCCAAACTAACTATAATAATATAACATAATTTGGTCATGTCTGCAAGTCTGCCGAAAGGCTTTCCACACATCAATTATTCTTCAGTTGTTTTTTCTTCAGTTCCGCAGCAGCACTCTTCTTCGTTTTCGCAACAGCAGGACTCATCCCCTTCTTCACAGCAGCAATTATCATCTCCTGCTTCACAGCAACATGCTCCTTCAGCTTCTGCAGTTTCTTCAGCTTCAACCATATCACCAGCTTCAACATTGGCTTCTTCAGCTTTAACCATAACCTCAACTACTCTCTTAGGAGCTGCCTGACCGTATACAGCGCCAATTCCGAAAATGATTACTGTATAAGCAATATATGGCATTACAGCTGAAATGATGTACTTAACAGCTTCAGCTCCCATATCACCTATTGATGCGCCGTACATTGCCGCATAATCTGCAATATAAGTGTAACTGTCATACAGACTGTACACTGCCATAACTGCCATTAAAGCAGCAAACACATAAAAAACGATTTCCAATACAGGTCTTTTTGTTTTCTTTTCCACTTAAGTGTCCTCCAAAAAAATTATATTATTCCAATAAGCAGTATACTACTCTTCCCGGTATAATACATAAGGGTTCAATGAACAAAATGTGAAGTTTTGGCAAGGCATTGTAAATAAATTATAAAACTGCAGTTCTAATATAGTTTTCAATTACGTCAACAGCCTTATCAATTCCTATCTTACCTGCATTTATGCATAAATCATAGGAGCTTCTCTCTCCCCAGTCTGATTCACAGAAAAAATCATGGTATGCTTTTCTTTCCTTATCAATTTTCTTCATCTTGCGTTCTGCCTCATCTACTTCATAACCTTCAGTTAGAACAAGACGTTCTATTCTCTTGACCCATTCTGCCCAAACGAAAATTGATACAAAACCAGGATAGTCTTTTAAAAGTTCATCTGAACATCTGCCAACTACGATAAATGACTTGCCGGATGCAGCCAGTTCCTTTATGTATGAGAATTCCATCTCTGCAACGGCCTCTTCAGGTGAACTGGAGTGGCTTCCTATAGATCTTGAGAATAAGAGTTTTCTTGGTGCCTCAACATACTTTGCAAGAGATTCCTCAGGCACACCCTTTTCTGCTGCTATATTTTCAATTATGTTTTTGTCATATACGGGAATATCAAAGATTTCCGATATTCTTTCAGCAATTTCAAGACCGCCGCTTCCGTACTCTCTTCCAATAGAAATTATTAATTGTTTATCCATGGTTTCTCCTCCTTATGCCTTTGGAATTACAACATTTACTGCTTCAGGTACAATCTGCATGGTAACCTGACCTGCATCTTCAATCTCTCCATCTGTGCACAATCTCATAGTGCCGTCAAGTGGAGTAATTTCAACCTCTTTACATTGTCTGAAACATAAAAAATCATCTATATCAGGCAGATTCATATGGGTTCCCTTAGAATAGTAAGGGAATTTTTTCACAAAATTGGTTCGGGAAATATTATAAATAATATTTACATCCATGAGCCCGTCCTTTGTGGAAGCCACAGGCGAACTGTTTACACCGCCGCCACAGTACCCACCGTTTGCAACGGAAGTAAGCAGAATAGGTCCTTCCGAGAGGACTTCTCCATCCACCTTAACCCTAAGGTTTGCTCCCTTCTTCTTAATGAGAATCCCCGCAACAGCTGCAAGATATGCAAAGGATCCTTTTATTAAAGGGTATTCCTTAAGCTTTGCGGTTAAATCCACAACATTGCAGTCAAATCCTATGTTAAACATGTTTATGCAATACCTGGTTTTGCTTTCGCCGCTTAAAATTCCTGAATACCTTATTACATCGCACTTTTCAGTGTTTCCTTCAAGCTGTGCTCTTATGTCCTTAAAATCTCCCGCTTCAGTGAAATTCCTTACAAAATCATTGCCGGTCCCCATAGGAACAATGCCAAGGGATGCACATTCAAAACCTATCATGCCGTTGAGAACTTCATTTACAGTTCCGTCACCGCCACATGCAAAGAGTCTGACTTCTTCTCCATTTGCTTCTGCCTCCTTGCACGCGAGCTTTGCAAAAGCTTCCGCATCGCCTACTGCCTTTGTATAATATATGCCCGTGTCCAGGCATAATTCCTTTGCAGCTTTTTCAATGTCTGCTTTCAGCCTTGCATGACCCGTTCCTTTGCCCGCCTTAGGGTTTAGAATAAAAATTGCTTTCATATATTCACCATTCATTACTTATTCTATATGATTCATTTTACAAAATTTTACCCCTAATCGCAATATAGTAAAAAACATATTACTTTTAAAATCATTTTCCTAAACATGCTACCAAAATTCTTTTATTTTGCCACCTTCTGGGTTATAATATTATGTATAAAAATTTAGGAGGGATAAAATGGATCCAAGAGTAAAAAAACTTTCGGAGCTTCTTACTTCATATTCGTGTGATTTGAAGCCTGGAGAGAAAGTATTAATAGATTATGAAGGAGAATGCTGCAAGCCTCTGGTTAGACAGCTTATCAAAGATGCATACAAGCTTGGTGCAAAACCTTATGTAAATCATAGAGACAGTGCAGTCCTAAGAGAAATCCTTTTAGGTGCAGACGAGGAACAGATTGAATTTCAGAATGATTACCAGCTCTATCAGATGCAGGGAATGGATGCCTACATTGCTGTGAGAGCAGGAGAAAACAGTTCCGAGCTTGCTGATGTTCCATCAGAAAAGCTTAACATGTACTACAAGCTTACAAGTCCAACCCTTGACTATCGTGTAAATAAGACTAAATGGGTTATTTTAAGATATCCTAACCCTTCGATGGCTCAGCTGGCAAGCAAATCTCAGGAAGCCTTTGAAGATTTCTTCTTTGATGTATGTACATTGGACTACAAGAAGATGAGCGACGCCATGACCCCTCTCGTTGATCTGATGAACAAAACTGACAAGGTTAGAATCGTAGGTCCTGGAACAAACCTTGAGTTTTCTATCAAAGGTATCGGTGCAGTTAAGTGCGATGGTCTAAGAAATATACCTGATGGAGAAGTTTATACAGCACCTGTTAAAGATTCCATGAATGGTGTAATCACATACAACACTTTTTCTGAAGAACAGGGCTTTACCTTCGAAAACATCAAATTTGAAATAGAGAACGGTAAAATAGTTAATGCTACTGCCAACGATACAGAAAGAATCAATGCGCTTCTTGACACTGACGAAGGTGCACGTTACTTCGGTGAATTCGCAATCGGCGTTAACCCTTATGTTCTTACACCGATGAAGGACACCCTTTTCGACGAGAAAATCTGTGGAAGCTTCCACCTAACACCCGGTAAGTGCTACGAGGATGCAGACAATGGTAACAACTCTTCAGTGCACTGGGATTTAGTTATGATTCAAAGACCTGAATACGGCGGCGGAGAGATTTACTTCGACGACGTTCTTGTTCGTAAAGACGGAATATTTGTAATCGACGAGCTAAAAGGCTTAAATCCTGAAAATTTAAAATAACAACTTACAACTACCTACCAGCAAAGGAGTCTCACATGAAAAAGAAAACAATAGCAGTACTGTTTGGAGGGCACTCCAGCGAATACGGCGTTTCCCTTAACTCAGGATATGCTGTCCTTACAAACATCGATAAAGAAAAATACAATGTAATCGCCCTGGGCATTACAGAAGACGGCAGATGGCTCCGTTACAACGGTGATTATGAACTGATTAAGCAGGATAAATGGCATGAGGATACAGAAAACTGCGTTCCTTGCTACATTCTTCCTGACCGCGCAATCCACGGCATGGTGGAAATGACTGCTGAAGGACCTGTCTATACACATCTTGACGGTGCCTTCCCTATGCTCCACGGCAAGAACGGTGAGGACGGCACTATTCAGGGCTTGATTGAAATGGCAGGCATTGACCTTATGGGATGCGGAACTCTTTCCTCAGCACTCTGCATGGACAAGTACCGTGCACACGTTGTTGCGGAAGCCGCAGGAATCGCTGTTCCAAAGGCTGCAAGCCTTGTAGGCGACTTCAGGGAAGAAACTGTAATGAAAGCAGTTGAGGACCTCACATACCCATTGTTTGTTAAGCCCGTAAACGCAGGTTCATCCTACGGAATTTCCGTAATAGATGACAAAAGTCAGCTTATGAAAGCTGTTTGCTATGCACTGGAATATGATTCGGAAGTAATAATCGAAGAAAAAATTGACGGCTTCGAAGTGGGCTGTTCCATTATCGGAGATGGCAAAGGTCTGGAAATAGTCGGCCGTGTAGATGAAATTGAACTCTTCAGCGGTTGCTTCTTCGACTACGAGAGAAAATATACAGGCATAGACTCAAAAATTCACTCACCTGCCAGAATAGATGCAGAAACTGAGGAAAGAATCAAGGAAGCAGGAAAGGTTCTCTTCAGAGCTCTTGGATGCAAGGGCTTTGCCAGACTTGATATGTTCCTTACTCCGGAAGGAAAAATCGTCTTCAATGAAGTCAACTCCATTCCGGGATTCACTTCCGTAAGCCGTTTCCCTAAGATGATGGCAGGCGTTGGACTGGAATACAAGGATGTCATCGATAAAATTATCGAAGTATCTTCAACAGATAACTAAAATCCTTTAGTTGAATATAATTTCAAAAAAGCTGAGGGCATTGATTTTTCAATGCCCTCTTTATATGCCTATTAACTTTCCAGATTAAAGTCCTACCAGCTTCCACCGCCTCCGCCGCCGAAGCCGCCGCCTG
>JAQXRN010000225.1 GCA_029218545.1 Bacillota bacterium
ATTCTTGTAGTGCAAAGGGAAACGGAAAGGATAGAGTATGAAATATCAGCTTTCTGTTTGTATGAAAAATAAACACTACGCTAGAGCACTAGCAAAGGGAATCGCATTTCAGGGAGAAGGAATAACAGTAAAGATTATCGAGGACAAGGATGAACTGAGCAACATGCAGCCAGAAGGTGTCTTAATTACAGATATTAATATGCCCTATGACAGCCATATTTTGCTTCTGAAGGACGAAAGAGATAATGTCGATTCAATATACCCAAAGAGCCAGATTGCACATAAAACGCTTTCTATGAAACATTTGCTTGAAAAGGCATCACAGATGTATTTTGATAATACGGGAGAACTTCTTCTGAGGTCTCATGTAGAGACAAGAGTAATTGAACTTTTTTCTGAGAAAGGAGGAACAGGAGTAAGTACAATTGCAATCGCATTGTCAAGGATATTGTCAGAGGGCTATGGCAGAAAGGTATGTTATCTCAATCTGTCACCCATTGATGACTATAAATGGATTTTTCGAGAAGATGAAAATATAAACGAAAAAGTGGCTTCAAAGTCAGAGTATGTGTATATGAAGGAAAAGAATATACCGGTGTTAGAAGAACGATATTTTTTACTAGATGAAAAGGCAGTGCATTATTTTAAGCCGGATTTAAGAAAAAATTCATTTTGTATCGACCTTTCTGATAAAGACATCATTTCAACCGTAGCTGATTCCAACTATTTTAGCCATCTTATAGTCGACAGAGGTAAATGTTTACCTGAAATTGTTAAAGACGGTAATTTAAAAAGGATAATTATCGAAGTTACGGGGAAATATTACCCTGAAAAATCATGGGATGAATTAGCAGAAAATGAATTTCGGATTAAAAATTTCTGTACTGAAAAAAGCGCATGGCAAAGCATATCAAGAAAATTCAGAATACCCTGGGACAAGGAATTGCTGTCTGTTGTTAGTGGAATATCAGAAATTACAGAGGATTCGTTATTCTTTTCGGCAATAAATGATATTGCTGAAACTATTATTAGCTTCACAGAACAAAACAGCATATCGATTTCATCTTATGTCGAGTTATGTCGAGCAAAAACAGTTGCATTCTAAATGCAGCTGTTTTATTATACAATTGAAATGGAAAAAGATTACAGAGAAAAAATGGAAATAATAAAGAGGGGCGTAGTTGCCCGCATCACACAGGAAGAACCTAAAAATGAAGATGATGCCCTGAGAATAATTGCCGAAGAAGTTTTTTCCTTTAAGGGTATAGAGAATCTGTCATATGAGGATAAACAGACGCTGATACAAAAACTCTTTTTTAAAATACGATGCAAACTTAACATACTTCAACCACTAATTGATGATGAGGATATTTCAGAAATAATGGTAAATGGATTTGATAATATTTTTTATGAAAAAAATGGTCTGATTTACAAATATGAAACATCTTTTGACAATGAAGAGGAACTTGAAGACGTAATGCAATCAATAGCTGCTTATGTTCATAGAGAGATAAATGAGCTTCATCCCATTGTGGATGCGAGGCTTAAAAACGGTTCGAGAGTAAACGGGGTATATAAAAATATTGCAGTAAATGGTCACACAATGACTATAAGGAAGTTTTCAAAGAAACATATGCGGATGGAGCAGCTAATTGAAAATGGAACACTGACGGATGAAGCAGCCCGACTACTGAGAATACTTGTAGCATGCGGGTATAACATTTTCATCAGCGGAGGTACTTCATCCGGCAAGACAACATTGATTAATGCTTTGAGTGATTATATTGCTAAGAATGAAAGAGTTATTGTCATTGAGGATTCTACTGAGCTTAAGATAAGCAATGTCAGCAATTTAGTACAGCTTGAATGCAGGAATGAAAATACACTTGGCAAAGGCCTGGTAACAATGTCGGATCTCATAAAGAATAGTCTAAGAATGAGACCGGACAGGCTTATTATAGGAGAAATCCGTGGGAAGGAAGCTTGTGATTTACTTCAGGCACTGAACACAGGACATGCAGGAATGAGTACAGGGCATGGCAATTCAGTAGATGGAATGTTAAAGAGACTGGAAACCTTGTATCTTATGGCAGTTACCATGGATGTACAAGCTATTAGAGAGCAGATTGCGGAAGGAATAGATGTTTTAGTACATATAGAGAAGATTAACGATAGAAGGCAGATTGTAGAGATCACAGAGCTCTTGGCATATGAAAAAGGGTCTTTTGTTAAAAACAGATTGATGTGTCTAAGGAACGATGGAACCTTGGTCTTTACCGGAAACCCATTGTACAATGACAAAAAAATACGATTAAAGGGTGTAAAGTATGATGATGAATTACGAGAACTTGGACTTAAATGCTTCAGAGAAACGTTTTTTTTATAGTGTTGCTGCTGCCGCAGGTTTATTTATAGGATGGCTATTTTATAACAGTATTCAAATTGGTATAGTCACATTTATTTTACTGACTTATCTAAAGCCATATTATATAAGCTATCTTTTGGAAAAAAGAAGAATGGAACTTCTATATCAGTTCAAAGATTTTTTATATTCACTGGCATCAAGCGTATCTATGGGAAGAAGTATAGGACAAGGAATTAAGGAATCATATTCTTTCTGGTTAGGAACCTATAATGAAGATGACTATATCATGTCTGAAATAAAAGAAATGATAAACAAAATGGACCAGAGCAACGCCAGAGATGTTGACTTAATAGAGGATTTTGCTTTAAGAACATGCTTGGATGATGCAAGTGATGTTGCCATGATATGTAGGACATGCAAAAAAACAGGAGGAAATGCTGCTGAAGCGCTGAATAAATCTATAGGATTGATAACTGATAGGATAAATATAAAAAAAGAGCTATCTGCCATTGTTTCTCAGAAGCGCCTTGAAGGACGAATTGTTGCGGCTGCACCTTTTCTCATGGTTTCAGCAATCAAATTATTATCGCCTTCGTATTTAGAGCCTTTAACAAAGACGATGGAAGGACGTATTGTTTCGACTATCAGCCTTATAATGATAGTTCTTGGATGGATTGCTATTGAGAAGGTGAACGTCATTGAAATATAAAACTCGAAAGAATATGGAAAGCAAGAGAGAAGAATTATTATATCATCTGCCTCTGTTTGTAAACCAACTTCTGCTGCTGTTAAACAGCGGAATGGTTCTGCAAGAAGCAATGACAAAAATATTTCAGGAATACGAAAACATGGATAATGAAAAAGAGAATCTGTTTACTGTGAGCTATGTGAGTTATTTGAAAAAAGCGAGAAATACTAATATGAGCATTGTAAAAGCTTTTGATATTTTTGCAGTAGAAAGTCACGTGAAAGAAATAGCAAGAATATCAAAGATACTCATCGATGGTGATAAGAGAGGGATAGATTTTTCTGAGACACTTAAAAACGAAATGGATTGCCTTTGGCAACAGCGAAAGCGAATTGCACTTGAAAAAATACGCACTATGGAGACGAAAATGAGTTTTCCGCTAGCTCTCTTGCTGATGGCTTTAATTCTTATGATGGCAGCACCTGCCATGATGCAGATGCAGATAAATTAAAACAAATATTTAGGAGGTCTATTATGAACAGATTGAAACAGATACTACATAATAAACGTGGTATGGAGCTGGTTCAGGTTGCAATACTTGTGGCCATTGCGGTAACACTGGGATTGATATTTAAATCGCAGATTACCACCTTTGTAAACAACACCTTTGGAGCCTTGAATAAGGCTAAATTTTAATTCATGACAACCAATCTTAAGAAAAACCACCGGATAGTCAATAAGAAAGGAAGTATTTTTATTGAAGCATCCATGATTTTACCAATAACTATTTTAACTGTTGCAGGTCTGATATGCCTAATAATGTTTTTTCATGGGCAGTTTGCGAAACAGGCAGATGAGCATATCCGTAAACTGTCAGAAGAGGATTACTCTGCTCAAATGGAGATGATAAGAAATAATGAAAATTATTTTTAAGAAAAATTCCTTTAATAAGAGAGGATCATTTACAGTATTTGCAGTATTTTTCTTTTCTTCTGTAGTTATTTGTCTTATTGCGGCAATAGCTTCAGCAAGAAGCATTTTTATAGGCAGTTCCATAGAAAGCTTTGGCAGACTATGGGCAAAGAATATACTCAGTGAATATGATCTTAAGCTGAAGGAGAGATATGGACTGCTCTGTTATTATGGTGATACCTCAAGCATAGAGGAAAAAATAAATTCATATTCGGAGTTTTCTTTAAAAGACAAAGAGTATATAGAATATGAGCCTGTTGTTTGTGATTTAACAGGATATGAAATGACCATTACCGAAAACCTTGCTGATCAGATTAAAATGATTGTTTTGCAAGGTATTAAACCAGCAAATAGTATAAAAAGAAATACTAGTGAGCAAATACAGATAGAAAGCCAGGAAGAAAAATCTTCGAGGTACATAAGCAGTCAATGGATAATTAATAGTCTTCCTTCTCATGAAAAAACAGAGGATCTTTACCTTTTGGAGTTGATTAAAAAAATAAAAGCTGGAATAGGGGTAAAAGAGTTAACAAGAGAGGCTGCTATAGACAAGTATATATTTGATTTCTTTAAGGACTACATGAATGACAGGAATGTTGGAGATACATTTTTTAATTGCGAAGTCGAATATATTCTTTCAGGCGAGCTTAGCGATGACAGGGCAAAGAGGACCGCTGGCAGTAAAATCAAAATGGTAAGAAATATGCTTAATCTTGCTTATCTTTATTCTTGCCCTGAGAAGAGGGATAGTGCTTTAACTTTGGCAACATCTCTTGCTCCCACCGCAGCGCCATTGACTCAGGCTGCCATTCTAGAACTCTGGGCGTATTTAGAGGCAGAGAACGATTTGAAAATACTGTATGATAATAAGACAGTTCCGCTCATAAAAAATGATTCAAATTGGGCTCTAACTATTGAAAATGTCAGTAGCAGCCTTATGGTTTCCGATAAATCAGAAGAAAGTCAAAACAATGATGCTAACGGTACAGAAAAAAAGGACTATGTATCACCTGCATCCATAGAGGGTCAGAACTATAAAGAATACCTTGCTGTATTGCTATGTGGTCTTTCTGAAGAGACAAAGCTTTTGAGAATAATGGATTTGATTCAGGTGAATATGAAGTTTACATATTTTGACTATTTTTTGCTAAAGGATTACTACTGCGGACTAAACTATCAGATGAAGATTAATGGTATCTGTCATGAATTTAAAGACAGCTATTAAGCAATATAGTATTCCTTTGTGCAAAAGAATTTCAGGAAGAAAAGGTAGCTATATAGTTGAAGCAGCCTTATCCTTACCTGTTTTGATTATATGTGTTTGTGCAATCATACTGATTATAAGAATTTATGCAATATGTGAAGAGTTATGCTTTACATCAGCGGATAAAATGAAAGAATTATGCATAGAATCATTTATGTCAATAAAAACAGTTTCCCTTTGCAGCGAGCTTAAGACGGCTTTTTCTGATTCTTGCGATATCACAATTAATTCTTACAGGGTGTTACATGCTGAAAACGGAACAGATAATCTAATAAGCATTGATATTACAGCTAATTTTAGAGTAATCAGTAATATTGGAATAAACGGAATAATAGACTTTAACGAAAGGTTAAGAGCAAGGGCATTTAATGGAAGTACTAATGAGATCAATCCACTTGATGAAGCAGAATTTTGCAATGGTGAAGGTTCTCGAGTTGTGTATATTTTCCCTAAATATGGAGAAAGGTACCACATAAAAGGATGCAGGTATATTAAGCAAAATATTAAAGAGGGATATCGGATTGTACAGATGGAGAGTCAGGATGCTTATAGGAAAGGCTTTACCCCTTGCACAATATGTATAGGTGCTGCAAATGGTTAAAAAAGTTTTGGTGAGAATGAAGGAGGAAGATTTGTTGTATGAGGAAAAGCTAGAAATCCTTTCCGGCAACGTCTGTAAAAGCATTTTTCCAATAAGCATCATAAAAGAAAGAGACAACATAAGCGGATATTATGACACATCAGGCTTCAGAAAATTGTCTTCTTTTCAAGAATTAAGCGCAGAGAATACTCTGACAGTATTAGAACTTCTTGCAAATGCGATGGAGGAGTGTAAAGATTATCTTATATTTCCTGAGGAGTACATACTTAACTTAGATACAGTATATATTGACAGACATTTTTCGACCGTCAAGTTTACATATATTCCTGATGCCAGAAAAGTATCTGTAAAAAAGAAGATACTGTATTTTATATGTGAACTTAAAAAAATCGCATCAGAAAATGGTAGAATGTATCTGGAGGTACTGTATCAATTGTTTGATACTGACAATATTTACGCTTTAAAGATTAAACTCTTCATTTCAGAATTAAAAAGAGAAGTAATAAAAAACCAAATCTTTTGAGGAAGTCCGTTATATATGGACTTCCTTTTCATATACTAAATAAAAAGGCATTATAGCTTTTAAGAACAGTTCACTTAAAAA
>JAQXRN010000226.1 GCA_029218545.1 Bacillota bacterium
TGAACTATTTATTGAAGAAATAGTCGTTCTTATCTTTGAAAAGGGTTTTTAAGATTCAAAAAAGAAAAGTATTGATATACGTGTATATATCGATAATGATGATATAATAATTCGCACAAAGTATAACGGTAATACCTTTACTGCAATGGAACGAATGGAATTGTTAGAAAATCTTCAGGACGGCGACTATATGGGAATAAACATGATTTGCCGACTTGCAAGTGAAGTTCAATATATTACCACAATGAATGTTAACAACTTTGTTGTTACACTAAAAAGAATGGAGTAGGGGCTAACACGTAGCCCCCTCTCTCTCGTATAGTCTCTTTTATTTTACTTGTTTTCTACTACCCCTGCGCAGAAACAGGCGATGATTAGGACATAATCTGTATAGTTAATCTGCTGAGGTTCGTTTGGTGACAGGACTGCCTTGAATACGCCGTTGATTCCGATTCTCTTGTCACGCACAAGTCTGAAAACAGTCTGATCTTCATCACCTATCAGTGCTTTTACATGCTTTTCAGCATCCATATATGCTTCTGTCTGGTTTCTGGTAGTAAACATATTAAAAAAATTGCTGGATAAAACGCTGCTTCCATCGTCTAATCTGAACTGATAGTTGTGATAGTGCCTTGAATTGTCAAAGCGTTTTGTCCTGGCATAGTCAGCACCCATGTTATATGCCTGATTTGCCATTTCTTCCATCTTTGTGCCCAGAGCATAGGCACCAACTATATTCTTTACTAGTTCTTTTACTGTTTTGCTTTCTGACATTTCTATCTCCATTCTGCATAAATGCGAAGTATTTGTATTTTCCAAGGCTTATTATAGCACAATTATGGTTTACTTTGTCCCCTTTGAAAAGTATAATATTTGTAAATATATTTAAATTTTAAGAGGTGCAGTTTGGTTATTTATTTTAGCGGAACGGGGAACAGCGAGTATTGCGCCGAATTCATCGGAGCAAAGCTTGGAGACGAAGTAGTAAATTCCTTTGACTATATTAAAAATCAGATAAGAGGAGAATTTACAGCAGAAGAACCATGGGTTTTCGTTGCACCAACCTATTGCTGGCAGCTTCCTCATATTTTTGAAGACTTTATTAAGAACTCATCCTTTGAAGGAAACAGAGACGCTTATTTTGTAATGACCTGCGGAAGCGACATAGGCAATGCAGGAGCTTCCATTAAGAAACTTTGCGAAGAAAAAGGTTTCAACTACAAGGGCGTTGCAGAAATCGTGATGCCTGAAAACTATATCGCAATGTTTAACGTGCCTGACAAGGAAGAAGCAAAGCGAATTGTAAATGCAGCATCTCGCCCATTAAGGAAGGTCGTGAAGCAGATTAATGAAGGCCTAAGCATAGAGAACACAAAGGTCAACCTTATAGACAAAATCAAGACAGGACCTGTAAATCCTATTTTTTATAAGCTGTTTGTCAAGGCTAAAGCTTTCTTTGCAACAGATGGGTGCGTGGGCTGCGGTCAGTGTGCGCAGATGTGCCCGACCAATAACATTAAGCTGGTAAACGGCAGGCCTGTCTGGGGAGAAAAATGCACCCATTGTATGGCATGCATATGTAAATGCCCGGTGGAAGCCATAGAATACGGCAAAACAAGTTTGGGAAAACCCCGCTATAAGTGTGTTGAATATGCAGATAATGTTGAATAAACAGAAAATGCAGACAATATAGAATAAGTTATCGTCACAGTCTAAGAATGGAGGAAGGGCATATGAAGCAATTATTACATGAATCAATCATTTTTGCCAACAAGGCACACAAGGGACAGCTGCGCAAAGGAACAGACATCGACTATATTTCACACCCGATGGAAGTAATGCAGATCCTTACTGCAATGCAGGCTGATGACAATCTGATTATTGCCGGAGTCCTCCATGACACCGTTGAGGACACAGGCACTACGGTGGAGGAAATTGAAGAAAAATTCGGTGATGATGTTGCAGCTTTAGTTACACATCACAGTGAAGATAAGAGTCTCAGCTGGATCGAAAGAAAGACTCAGGTTATAGATGATCTTCAGCGAGCTGATAAGAGAACAAAAATGCTTGTTCTGGCAGATAAGGTTTCAAACATGAGAAGCATGTATGCAAACTATCTGGAAGTGGGAGAAAAGCTTTGGGACCGCTTTAATGCACCTAAAGAAAAGCAGTGCTGGTACTACAGCAAGGTTCATGACGCATTGTGGGATATCAGCGAATTTGAGGATATTGCACCTATTTATGATGAAATGACAGAGCTTTTCAAAGAAATCTTCGTAACATACAGAGCCGACAAGGAGGCAGGCGTCTTATTCCAGCTTTCTGCAACTGAAACGCACATTCTGACAAAGGGAATTCCTACATGGGAATTATCCGACGAGAAACCATCGGTTTTCACTGAGGAAATTTCCAGAGAAGAGGCAGAAAGTCTTGAAGAAGAGTGGAGCCAGGTGTTCTGGGACTGCTGTGATGCAGATCTTAATGACTTTGAATGCACCCTGGTTGATGAAGATACCAATTATGCATGCGTAACAATCAGTGATGCCAAGCTGACATTTGAAGGCCATGATGTAGGTCTTGGATGCAATATCATTACAGGCGGAGATGAGTACAGATATTATGTATCCCTTGATTACGAGGATACCTATGATTTCATATGTCATCTCAGAGCAAAAGGTGGCATAAATAAGTCACTGGAAGAACTTATACTTGAAAACTTCGAAGGAACTGAAGCCTTCACAAAATTTATGGATTTCTGCAAGAAGGAAGATATCAAGTACGTATTCTACTCCTTGTGATGCAGAGAGAAGAGGACACTTAAAGTGAGTAATTCATTAGGAACAGATAATATAGGAACGCTCCTTAGAAAATTTGCAATTCCAAGTATTATTGCAATGATCGTAGGCGCTTTATACAACATTGTTGACCAGTTTTTTATCGGACAAAGTATAGGTGAACTTGGAAATGCCGCAACCAACGTGGCATTTCCTGTTACTACCTGTTGCGTGGGGCTTTCCCTTATGATAGGGATTGGCTCCGCATCAGCATTTAATCTTGCCATGGGTCGCGGTGAGAATAAAAAGGCACTGTTTTTTGTTGGAAATGGTGTTTCTTTACTTTTAGGAACAGGTTTTACTCTATTTCTCATTACAGAGCTGTTTCTGGAACCCATTCTGCTGCTTTGCGGCTCACCGGCAGAGGTCCTTCCATATGCAAAGGAGTATTTGAGCATTACGGCTCTGGGATTTCCTTTTTTTATGCTTTCAAGCGGTGGATCCCATCTGGTTCGTGCAGATGGAAGCCCAAATTACTCCATGACCTGCAATCTGACAGGAGCTGTTATAAATACGGTTCTTGATCCGATTTTTATTTTTGCGCTCGATATGGGAATGAAAGGTGCAGCCCTTGCAACAATCACAGGTCAGATTGTGGGAGGCATAATGGTTATTCGCTATGTGAGAATGTATAAGGCCGGAAAGATAACAAGGGAGCATATGGTTCTAAGAAGGATGTATGGAGGATATGCCCTCACCTTAGGACTGGCACAGCTGGCAAATCACATGTCCATGATGCTGGTACAGATAATACTTAATAATTCCCTAACATACTATGGAG
>JAQXRN010000227.1 GCA_029218545.1 Bacillota bacterium
CAGGTTATTATAGCCTCCGGACTCTCAAGATATCCGTCTTTTCTCTGTATATTCAGTTTTAAAGCCTTGGCAAACTCCTGTGCCACGCTTGGCTTTTCGGCAATATATACGGATTTCATTTCTATTGTTCCTTCTGTTAGAATTACGTCCTTATATATTACCACATTCCGCCTTAAAAAGTAAGATAATTATCTTATCTGTCATTATTCATAATACTTCTTTATTGACAATTGATTCTGTCCATCGCAATAGTTGTAGTGCACCTCGTCCATATTTTTCTTTACCATGAAGATTCCCAGGCCACCGATTTCTCTTTCTTCGGCGGACAAAGTAATATCAGGGTCATCCTTTTCAAGAGGGTTATATGGAATACCGCTGTCTATGAAAGTGATACAGACAGCTTTTGGTTCTTCCTGTTTTTCTACTTTGACGGTAGCTTTGCCAACGGCATCACCATAAGCATAATGGCATATATTGCTGAACAATTCATCGATAGCAATATCCACCTGCATCTTTACCTTCATTGGGCAGTCGTAGCTATCAAGGATTTCTTCTACGAAATCAGTTACTGTGCCTATATTTTCGACAATGGCATCTACAGTTATCTCTCTCATGGGTTCGCCCTCCATCTTCTTAGTATACTCAAGGCAAAGCATTGTTATATCATCAAACTGATCGTTATCACCTACAAATATGTCTATGTTTTCTTTTACGATTTCAAGTGTCTGCTGTGGATTGCTGCCTAGGCATTTTTCATTGAGCACCTTAGCAAGTCTTTCCATACCGAACAACTGGTTATCCTTGTCAGTTGCTTCAGTTACACCATCTGTATATTGGAAAACCTTGTCTCCAATATTGAGCTGAATTTTGTGTTCTTTGTACTTAATGTCTTCCATTCCTGCAAGTACAAAACCGGGACGCATTTTATAAGCTTCGTATCCTCCATCTTTGCGATAAATAAATGGCATTTCATGTCCTGCATTGACATATCTGAACTCACCTGTTACAAGATCAAGCACGCCCTCGAAAGCGGTAATAAACAAGCCGTTATCGTTGGATTCGCACAAAATATTGTTTACTTCTGTAAAAACTTCTCCCAGGTCTCTTCCTGGCAAAGTATGATCCTTTATGAGAGTTTTTCCTATTACCATGAACAGTGCCGCCGGAACACCCTTTCCAGAAACATCGGCCATTACAATTGCCAAATGGCTGTCATCAACCATAAAGAAGTCGTAGAAGTCGCCGCCCACTTCTTTAGCAGGTGTCATTGTTGCATATATATCTATTTCTTCTCTGTCAGGGAATGCAGGGAAAATGCATGGAAGCATTGATGACTGAATCTGTGTTGCGATGCTCAGCTCAGCCCCTATACGTTCTTTTTCCGCTGTAACCCTTGAAAGCTGATGAATATAGTCCTTTATTTCAAAGAACATTTCTTTGAAAGAGTCGGACAATTCTTCAATTTCGTTGCCGGTCTTTATATCAACCTCAATTGAATCCTGGGTTTCCAAATTCTCAACCATGCTCTTTGATGCATCACTTAGCTTTTTGATTGGATTAACAACCTGCATTTTAACGACAAAAAAGAATACAAATACGGATGCCAACACAATCAAAACAATTGTCATAACAACTCGAATGAGAAATTTCGTGATATTATTCTGCAGGTCAGGCATAAGCATGTCCACACCTACAACTGCCACAGGCTCTCCTTCGCTATTAAATACCGGAGAGTAGGCAGACGCAATGTAACCATATGTATCGTCATTAACTATCGATATTTCCTCAGCGGGGTTCTTCTTGAATATTGTCTGAAGAACTTCTTTTCCGCCATCCATATATTCCTCTTTGTAACCGAACTCGCATGCACCTTCCTCATTATCTGCATCCCAGATATAAATCAGATAATCTTCTTCAGGCACAAACAGGTAATAGTACTGAATGTCAGAATGAGCCTGATATGCGTTGAAAAATTCGAGGATTTCATAATAGTAATCATCCTTTTGGCCGGTTTCAATGTAGCCTTCTATTTTATCACCGTCTATGTACTCTGCAGCCGCCTTTGTATAAGCAAAGGCTGTGTTGCTGCTGTTATTCATTTCCTTCTGATAGTACTGCAGGCCTACCACAAAGCTGATAACGATAACGAGAATCAAAGTAAGCAGCAAGAAACCTACTAATACAGTATTTTGCAGTTTGTGATGTTTTTTCATAATCTACACTCCTCGTCTTTTCTTCCAGGTATGAAAATAATGTGCGATAATAATTGATGCTACGCTAATGGCACTTCCAAGAAGCAAGGTTAATCCTGCCGGAAGTTCCTGTGTTCCTCTTACTATATAAATAAAAATGTTTACTATAAACGAAACCAGTACCCAATGAATACAGTAAACTGCTGTAAGATTTGCACTGATATTCCGGGACAGTTTCATTATTGTCCTCGGCAGAACCTTGCTTACAAAATGGTAAACGCCTAGCATGCCAATATTCAAAGCAAGGCTTGCAAGAGCATCCCCTACAATCATATGATAATAGCAATTCTGCCCTTCCCCGAACATTCCTCTGTTGTAATGTAATCCAAATGCAAAATAAATGGCAGCAGCTACCAGCGCCGGGATAGACACAATTAAATAAAAGCTGTCTTTGTCCTTTACTCTCTTCAAGACGGAACCAAATGCATATCCGCAAGCAGGGAAAATAAGCCAGTTAAGCAGTGGGAAATCGGATAAAACCATGCCTGCCGCATCTTCTGTGCCAATGAGATAACCTAAGAAAATATTTCCAAGGGGTGCCCCAACATCTACACCGATTAGCATGGTTCCTACAACGGAAAAGATTATGCTGATTGCAACTAACCCAACATTTGAAACCTTATATTTAATGAGCAATGCAATTAGCATCATTGCTAGGCCTGCAAAGGTTAAAATATCATTCCCAAGAACCTTATACATGAGTGGTTCTATGTATTTTTCATGTTCCCCCGTAATGCCGTATCCTATCATATAAGGTATAAAGAATCGACATGCATTAAAAATATATGCTCCCACGAATAATTTGAAGCCTCTCGCAAGATGGTCTTCCGGGCGATTTTTGGCAGTGTAAACCATACCTACTCCCATAACAAACATAAACATAGGTGCGCCAAAAGGGCCACCTATGATAGTATCGAACAGATATGGTATTCCGCTGGTTAATCCTTCATCGCTTGTACACTCAATGATGCAATGAACCAATGCGAGGCAAAATGCAAGGACAGCCTTTGCCAAATCAAGTTCATTTTGCCTACCACTATTAATTTCATTGTCGGAAAGAAAATGTCTATTTATTGTCAAATACATTAGTTATTGTTCCTCTCTCGTTATGTCATCATGGTTCAAATGGCTCAAGGAGTATTTCGCTCTGAGTTATTTTAAAAGGTGTTCTCTTTTCAACAACTTCCTTACATTCCTGCAAGGTTTCCATAAGCTTAGCTTTGAGTTTTAGCACACCCTGAAACACTACTTCATCAGATGTATCGACAACCATGACAAAAGCATCCTCTTTGATAATAAGCTGCTTAATCGCCTGATGCTTTTTAAACTCCATCTTACTGAATTCATCATCAATAGATTCAATATCATACATGAACTGCAGATTTCTATCCACCGCAATGTCCAGCTCATCAGCAAGCCTTATTAAAGCCGCAAGATATGGAAGACATATCTTATTGCCATTTGGAACATGTAAATCATCCGGTAGCTCTGTCTCGTCCCATAAATTCAGTTTTCTATGGCCTCTTGATGCCTGTATAATTGAAAAAACATGCTCATAGGAAGGAATTTCAAGAAAATCTGCATACTTCTTGATATACTCCGCACTAAACTCCTGATGAAAATCCCTGATTATGGCAGGAATATCCTCACCGGAATGAGTCACAAAATAATCCCCAAAATCGATGTTTTTCTTGAATTTTTCATAATCAGACATTGTAATGCCCATTCCGCTATCGTGAAGATATGCGGCCATAAGAAGAACATATATTTCGTCAGCATTCATCTTATCAATATTACTACTGATTAGTTTATTGCAAAAATCGATTACCTCCAAGGAGTGCAATGCAGTGTGGTCAGTATATGTAGGAAAGATATTCTTATACTTTGTTAACATATGCTGCAGGCATAAAACGCTGTTGCTAAAATTCTTATGCAACTCCGGTGAACACTTTTTAAGTTTCAGCTCACACAAATAGTTAGTATCCATGGTTTTCCTCTCTGATTTAAATGTCTCATAATTGCAAAAAGAGAAAAACAACAGAATATATTCTGGTGCTCCTACAAAATAGTCACAATATCTGAGAAGCCTGTTATCTCAAAAATTTCTTCAATAGCTTCATTTACATTCTTAAGAGCCATGCTTCCCTGTTTGTTCATCATTTTCTGGGATGCCAATAGGATACGCAGGCCTGCTGAAGAGATATATTCAAGCTTTGCAAAATCAAATACTAATTCTGTGATACCGCTTAGAGATTCCTTTAATTCAGCTTCAAGTAAAGGAGCTGTTGCTGTATCAAGTCTTCCTTCCAATAATATTTCTAATTTTGTTCCGTCTATATTCTTATCGATTGTCATGTCCGTTTCCTCCGTTTATCATTTTTTTCTAACTGTTTAACTCAATATAATTCAACACTCTTGAAGAGACGTTCTCCTGCAGGTTTCTGTAGAAGAACTGGTAATCATAAAGGTGATATATTCCATCGCTAAAGATTGAAAGCACAGGTGGATATTCAGCCGGTGTTACATCTTTTACCTTTAATGCACCTCTCTTGCTGTCAATATATGCCCCTGTCAGTTGAGGGACTTCCTTTAGAATGTTGCCATCGTAATCTGTAAAACATGCGCCTTTATTCTGTGATTTGTCTGCAACAGTCCCATCAGTTTTCCAATTGAGTGGATTGATAGCAAGAGTCTTGGTTCCCGAAGGTATCATCAGTGAGTCGGTAACGCTTTCTGCTTCACTGTTGAAGGAAACGATTACGCCGACATCGGATTCACCTTCAGCAAACATTAAATGCTTATACTCCTTTATTTCATCTTCAGTAACACTCCATCCAATGGCATAACACGCCACCAGCAGCTTGTTGGTATCTTCATCTGCAAAACAGTCCTTCAGCAGGCGAATACTTAAATCTGCCCCTTGGGAAAATCCTGCCACTACGATAGGGCGTCCGTTATTATAGTTCTCCATGTAATATTCAAATGCCTGTTTGATATCTTCATATGCCAGCTCCAGATATTCTTCCCTGTCAGCAATGTCCATTTCATATACATTGAGCGCAGCCTGTCTGTAATATGGTGCGAAAACTCTACATCTTTCGTCGTATATGCCCTTCTCCATATTGGTTGCACCGAGAAAGCTTGCTTTTGCCTCCTGGTCGTCAAGCGACATATTAAAGGTGTTCTCATCTCCGCCGTAAACTGTCGGGCAGATAAAGAACAAATCTGCTTCTTTGTTTTTCATATCGGACTCAAGGTATGCCCAATTATCATTATCAGAGTAGATATTATCCGGCTGTTTGTCTGTGCAACCTGCAAAGCAGAAGGACAATGCAAAAATCATCAGAACTGCAGCCACTCTTGTCTTATTTTTTGTAAACCAATTTGACATTGAAACATCCTCCTATATTGTTTAATAGTACCATAGAAAGTGTTTTTCTTCAATAATAAAGGTTCTCACAAAACTGAAACAGGTGACCGAAAACTGCATCTTCTATGCAATATCGATCACCTGCTTTAACCTTTTATAAAACGGTATTAAACTAAAGCTTATTAATATCTGACAGCTTAAAGTTTGAAACTCTCTTTAATGCTATTGAGCAAAGAATGGTTGCCAGTAATGCACTCACTACAGCTCCGATTCCACACGCAGCCCAATCTATTCCTTTTGCAAAATATGCTATATCAGGTTCCAGAGTTATAATTGTGATATTACCCATTATTACTCCAAAGGCAATGCCGAGAATTATTCCAAAAACAGTCAGAACGATGGTATCTCTTGAAATATATTGTCTTGCATCACGTACTGAGAAGCCATTTATCATCAGTATAATAAGTTCTTTTTTCTTTTCTTCAATGAATACTGAATATAGATCAAACAGAACTATTATTGCCATTAGCACTGATAACACCAGATATACCACAACTACTGCCCCTGCAATATTGGAAAACTCGTCGAAAACATCAAATGATGACTGATAATCATCCTTTACCATGCGCACTCCCTTGATTCCTGATAATGCATTCTTTATTTCCTGTACATCCTTTTCTCCCGAATCTACAAGGAATGCATTAGGGGCGCTTTCTGTTCCAAATCCTTTATTATACACACTCTGGCTCATCACAATTTGATTATTAAACAGATAGTGGTTAAAGAAACCATCTATAGTAAAGGTATGAATCTGTCCCTCACTGTCCATTATCTCAATTTGATCGCCCACTTCAGCATCAAAATGAGCGTTATACGAAACACTTACCCAAACGCCTTCGCCATCTAAATTGTTATCATCGGTCTTTGAGTTAAAATGAACAAAGGAGTCATAGTTGTCTTCAAAAGGTACAGTGACAGTCGATGATACCTGATTGCCATCCAGCGTTAATAGTTTATATGGACTTGTGTATACAGAACTGCTTTCGATATTCATTCCATCTAAAGCTTCTTCAATATTTTCCTTTGCACCTTTTGTCTGATTATTGTAACGTACTACAGTGTCATAACTGTATACATCATCATACTGCCATTTAAAACTCTTTTGAATGTTGTTATCTACTGTAAGAGCAGTAACAATCAGGGCTGTACAACCTGCAATTCCTATTACAGTTCCGAAAACTCTACGCTTATCGTTTATACAGTTATTTATAACCGTCTTTGTAAGAAGAGGAAGTCTTCTCCATATTTTCCAGTTTTCAAAGAACCTTGGTTTTGCTGAAGGAGGTTTTTCTCCCTTTAACAACTCAACTGCCTGCTGCTTCAAAACATTTCTGCAGGCAAACCATGTAGTTAACAATATCAATATCATTTCAGCAATAATAAGCAGCGCTCCCTGCCAGAGAGAGAAGTATGGGCTATATGTACCCATAATAAACTGTCTGCCTATTGTTTTTGCCAAGATATGTTCTATTCCAAAGGTTCCTGCTGCAAGACCCAGCATTCCGCCTATTAATACTGCAAAGCCGGAATATGCAAGATAGCTGAAAATAATTTCTTTCTTGCGAAGGCCTAATGCCTTTTTGGTTCCGATAGAAATAATCTGGTCGTGTACTATACGTGAAATAGACGAGTAGCTTACCAAGAGTCCAATTATTATGAAAAGAGCTGCCATACTAAAACGAAGATTATCTGTAAGGTCGCTATACTGTCTTACCATCATATAACCGCCGTTATATTCCCTTGTAAGTACAGTCCAATCGTAATCTTTTATTTTGTCCTTCTGTTTTTTATATTTTTCCAAGGTCTTAAGACCTTTTTCATACTTAGTCTTACTCTTCTCCAGTTCATTTATCTTCTTAGTCAGCAGTTTTTCGCCATCTTCAATCTGTTTCTTGCCCTTATTCAGTTTTGCCGCACTTGAGTAATACAAATTCCAGCCGGATGTGAGCTGTTGTTCTTTTTCTGAAAGAGTTGCTCCTGTAGTTCTAAGGGATTCGTCGGCCTCAGCTAAAAGGCCATTAGTAATTGAAAGGATTTCTTGGCGATGCAATTCTCTTAGTGTCGCGTTGTTGTTCCATAAATCTTCTGTGACATTCTGCCTAAAGGTATTCAATGCATTGTGCAAGTCAGATACTTCTTGAGAGTTGAAGTCCTTGGTATCTTCATCTGCCAAAAATGCATCAACCTCATCACTCATTGACATGATATCATCATATGTCAAGGTATCATCAGCTAATTTCTGATTATATGCTTCCATGGAATTATACATGGCAAGACATTTATCATATTTTCTCTTTGCATCATCATATTCCTGCTGAGCTGCAATCAGTCTGGCATATCCTTCATCAAGTTTCTTCTTCTGGGCAGAATATTCAGCTTTTCCATCAGCTAAAGCTTTCTTTCCATCAGCAATCTGTTTTTCTGCTTTTTCGATTTTAGCTTTGGCATCTTCAAGCTTTTTTTCTGCATCTTCTATGGCCTTATTTGCCTGATTGAGGAGGTCTCCATATCTTTTTTCTGCAAGTGCATCTCCTAATTCGGTTACTTCTTTACTTATTTTGTCTGCGGTTTCCTCATATTTAGCGGATGATGTACCTAATCCGCGAAGCTGGTTGCTCCTTATGTATGCTTGCACATATCCCGGGTATGCTGAACCATCAAAGCTTTCCGGTGCTGTGAAGGCAAGACACTGGATATACCCTGAGCCCAAGTTGGCAAATCCATAGGACGATAAGTTGTAAGAAACATATGCAGGGCTGTCCACAATAGCTGTAACTTCATATGTATCACAGGCAAGATAAGTCATTCCATCCTTATCACTTTTTCCTGCATCATGCTTAAAGTTTACGGTATCTCCTATCTTTACACCATACTTTTCTGCCCATGCTCTGTTGAGGGCTATTTCTCCTGCAGCCTTTGGCAGATTTCCATCAACGTTGATAGGAACATTAATGTTATCCATTAATGAGGTAATCTTAGTTACATATTCCTTACCGTTTAACTTGAGCATTTGGAGAGCTGTAAAGCAGGTATCTATCTCATCAACACCCTCTACTTTCTTCAATTCTTCCATATCCTCTTCAGTAAGTCCATTAGGAAACTGCACTTCGATATCATAGAGAGAACCTTTATCGTATTCTTTATCAGCAGCTTTTTGTAAAGCCGGCGATGTCCAGCTTATTCCAGAGAAAACTCCTACACTTAAAACAACGAAGAGCATGATAGCAAAAAATGACATGAAGGTTGCTTTTATATTGCTAAATAATTCTAATATCTGCGTCTTCTTCATAGTATCACCCTACCAAACCAGATCCGTTGCTTTAGCACGGTGTCTGTTTACTGTTACTTCATACATACGGCCATCTCGCATATGAACAACTCGGTCTGCCATACGGCTTATTTCCTCATTATGTGTTACCATTATCAGAGTAGCACCTGATTCGACAATTTTTTCCATCACTGACAGTACTTCAATGCTTGTTGCATAATCCAGTGCTGCCGTAGGCTCGTCCGCAAGAATAATTTGTGGTTTTTTTACAAGGGCTCTTGCAATCGATACACGCTGCTGCTGTCCACCGGAAAGCTGAGATGGATAGTTGTTCTTTCTCTGTGAGAGACCTACCATATCCAGTGCTTCAGATGAATCCATCGGATCGTCCACCAGTTCTCCAATTAAATCAAGATTCTGCAATGCGTTAAGATTAGGCATAAGGTTATATCCTTGGAAAATAAATCCCACATTGCTGCGACGGAACTCTGTCAACTGCTCCTGAGTTGCATTGGAAAAATCCTGACCCAGATATGTAAACTTTCCGCTGGTAGCCTGATCCATCCCACCTATTATGTTTAAAAGAGTGGATTTACCACAGCCAGACTCTCCAAGAAGTGTGAGAAATTCTCCTTTATAAATATCCAGATTAACTCCCTTTAGTACCTTGGTAATGACTTCTCCATTATTAAATTCTCTGCATATGTCGCTTAAAGATATGACTACCTCACCCGCATGCCACGGAACCAGTCTATCTTCATTTTCAGTTATTGCCATGGCCGCCATCATTACCATGATTTCGCACATATCTGCGTCTTCTTCGGTAAATGTGCGATTGCCTGCTGTAGTGATAATCTGAATACATCCAAGATTTTCGTATTCATTTGAAAAAGGAACGCAAATCATTGACCCAATTTCGACACCTTTAAAGTCTGCCTCTGCGCAAGTATCCGGATTTTCTTTAAAATTCCCGATAAATTCTGTCTTTTGAGATTCGTATACTCTTCCGACACACCCCTCACCGATGGAGTGAGCTTTAGACATCATATCAAGAGGGCTTATCCAATAATATGGATGTAATCTGTCTTTATCTGATTTATCAGCATACCAGATGACAGCCTGCTCCGCGTTACAATTTTCTATGATAATGCGAAGACTCCCCTGAAAAGCCTCATCTAGGGTTTCAGCATTTGCTATGCATTTTTGTATTTTACCTATGGCAAGATAATAGTTTTTTACGGAAGCATCCATTAGTATTTTTCCTCCTTATTTGATCGTCAAATGAATAATATTGGTATATGACTCATCTTCAGACTTACCTTCTTTTATTAAATCTCTGTACTCTATTTTTTCTGTCACACTCTTTAAAATAGCCATAGCTAATTCATCTTCAGAATCCATAGGGTTAAAGCTTTTGCCTGAATAACTGATTTCCATTTCAACCTGATCCTTTGCCGCCAAACAGCTTAAGATTATTTTCATGTTAAATTCATCTTCAAGATGTGGCATTATGCTTTGAATGCACATTTCTTCAAAAGCTGATTGCATGTGATTTAAAGTTCTGCGGGACAGGTAATGGCTCTGTCCAAACTTTTCCAGTTCTGTAACCATTCCAAGGAAGTCAAAATCATGTGAGTGAATCTCCACTTCATGTGAAAAGTTGCGGCTAATAAACTTACGGGTCAATTCCTTCTCAGGTTTTTCAAATATCTGTTTAGGTGTTCCATCTTCATATATACCACCCTGATCCATATAAAATACCCTATTTGAAACCTCCCTTGCGAAACGCATGTCATGGGTCACTATAAGCATGGTCAGTCCTTTTTTTGCCAGACCTTTAATAACGGATTCAACCTCTCCCGTCATTGCAGGATCAAGGGCTGAAGTTGGCTCGTCGAACAGTATTATTTCAGGATCCATGGCGAGCGTTCTTGCAATAGCAGCCCTCTGTTTCTGACCTCCTGACAGTTGCCGAGGGTAATTCAAGGCTTTTTCAGAAAGACCTATAGCTCTAAGCAGTTCCATACCTCTGTCATATGCCTCCTGCTTTGATTTTCCCCGAAGATCCATCTGTGCTGCCATAAGGTTCTCTATTACAGTCATATGATTAAACAGGTTAAATGACTGAAAAACCATACCCATTTTTTGGCGCACCTTGTTAATATCGCAGCCTCCATCTGTAAGATTTTCACCATCTACGATTATTTCTCCTGAAGTTGGCTCTTCAAGCATGTTAATACATCTTATAAGGGTTGACTTTCCAGTTCCTGAGGGTCCTATTATCGATATTACATCTCCTTTATTTATATGAGCATTTACATCCTTAAGGGGAGTAACATTTGGATATTCCTTTTTTAAATGTTTAATCGTAATCATTTTATATCCACTCCCTTCAGGATTTTTTCTTCACTCCTTTTCTCAGGTTCAAAACAAATTGTAACCTTTCCCATTACCAGCCAAATCAGCCAGATCAGGAAAAAATAGATGAGCGCTGTACATATGAGTGGGAAGAAGGCTTCATATGTGCTGCTTCGAATTATATCACTCATTTTAGTCAGATCTTCCACTGCGATATAGCCTACAACTGAGGTCCCCTTTATCAGAGATACCAGCTCTCCCTGATAAAATGGCATGAACTGATGCATCGCCTGAGGCAGAACAATCTTAAAGAATGTTTTATTCTTGTTATACCCCAAGGCATAAGCTGCTTCACTCTGACCTATATCAACCCCACTGATACTCACAGTCAAATTGTTATAAACAGATGCACCGACGGTAAGCGTGAAAGCAATTATTGCAACCCATATGCCGTCAATTCCGGAGCTACCAAATATAACATAGAACAGTATCATCAGCACCACCACAATTGGCGTTCCTGCCATAATCTTTGTATATACCTTTGCAATCCTCGCAACACGATCACCCCAGGCTCTTCTTAACATGTATAAGCCAAAACCAAGGGCTGTTCCAAATATTGCTGCGGCAATAGTGATGAAAACTGTGTTTCCTATACCCTTAACCAGCAGTATCCATCTGGATTCACGGATAAAAGTCTTGTCAAACTTGGCTTTCATCTCTTCGATAAATCCGCCGCTGTTTTCCTGCCCCCTTATGGCCATGACCACGTTTCCTATATGATAAACCTCCGAAAAATCTATTCCTTCTTTGCGTTCATCTGTCATGGTTATTCCTGCGCCTCCAAAGTCATACTTGCCTGACATTATACCCGGCAGAATTGCTTCAAAGCTCATGTCAATTATCTCAAGTCCGAAGCCCTTTTCACGACAAAACATTGCTGCAAGTTCTATATCAAATCCCGTATATGTGTTGTTCTTTAGACACACAAAAGGCTTTGTTGAAGTGGAAACGGCCATTTTAAGGGTTCCGTTTTCAGCAGTAAGAGATGTCAAATCCACCATGGCACTGTCATCCTCAGGTTCCTTTTCTCCAAACCACTTTGCCTCAAGAGCCTCTATAGTACCATCGGCTTTTTTCGCGCGAATAAACCTATCCATTTCCTCCCTAAGACCTGTGCTGCCTTTTTTAAACACGAAGCCATAGCTGGACTCGTAAACAGTTTCATCTATGTAATCGATTCCACCCTTTTCCCACATGATAGGTGCCAGAAAAGAAGTATCCATGAGAAAACCGTCAATCTTACCCTGTTGCAAGCTTAATGCCATGTCTGTAATCAGCAGATAATATTTGCACTCAGCTTCGGGGAAAGTTTTTTTACTCATTTCAGCAAATGACGATCCTGTCAAAAGTCCAATGGTTGCATGGTCGAAGTCATCCAGACTGTCAAAATCATTTTTTTGGCGGCCGCATCCCGGAAGACTTCCCAAAAGCACCGTAATAAGCATAATAACAACGATGCTTTCTATTACTTTTTTCTTTTTCATACCTTCTACTCAATTACCAAAATATCAGCAAATCCTGTCATTTCAAAGACTTCCATTACTGCGTCGCATACTGCTGTTAATTTCATACTTCCCTGCTTATTCATCTTTTTCTGTGCAGCAAGAAGAACACGCAAGCCTGCAGATGAGATATATTCCAGAGCTGTCATATCAAATACAAGTTCTTGAACATCTGCTGTTTCTTCGTTTACAATCTTTTCAAGTTCAGGTGCTGTTACAGTATCAAGTCTTCCTTCAATTGAAAGCTTAAGAGTTCCATTGTTTCTTTCTTTGTTAATAGTCATTTTTCTTCTCCCTTTTCTTCTTTAATAACTTAATCTATCATCTCTTTGATGTTGTATCATCAAATAATATCCTTCCTGAAACGAATTTAGCACATAGACCCGTCAAATCTAAGGCAAGATATGCAGCTCTTTCTAAACGGTCGTGGAGAGATAATTCCCCAGGGTAAGGTATCTTTGAATCGTCTAATACCACCGCATTAAATTCAAATCCCTCTTCAAAGCTTCCAACCTTTCCGAAGAATTCTCCACCTCCCTTTGTCCCCAGATAAAAGGCTTCGTCAAAGGTTAACGGTGCTTTACACTGATCTACAAGTCTCCAATAAAGCTTCGAAACCTGAACCGCATCGCATACGGCTCTAAGTATAGACTCCGTGTGTCCTCCTGCCACATCGCTGCCAAGACCTATTTTAAGCCCTTCTTCGATGTATTTCCTTATTGGGGCAATGCCTGAGGAAAGATTGATGTTGGATGCCGGGCAATGTGCCACAAATACTTCGTTGTCATGAAGTCTCTTTACCTCTCCATCTGAGGAATACACACAATGAGCCATAACCGTCTTTATATGCTTGTTGTTCCTATGGTCTTCTCCAAAGAGCCCATAACCATCATAAGCATCTCCATAGAATTCTGCTTCGGGACAAAGTTCACGCACCCAGTCAATTTCACCTAAATTTTCAGATAGATGTGACTGTACCGGCAAATCATAAGCGTTCTGAATTTCTCTGAGTTCCTCCATAAGCTCCGGTGTACAGCATGGTATGAATCTTGGAGTTAATATGGGTTTTGTATTTTTATATTTTCCGTTTACGCTATTTATCCATCCAAAGGTATCAAAGGCTGAGTATTCGGCCCCCGGTTCGCAAAGTGCCTCCGGTGCCGCCCTGTCCATATTCACTTTGCCAACATAGCTTATTAGTCCTGTGCTTTCCATGAGGTCCATTAAAATCTTTGTTGCATTTCTATGCTTTGTAGCAAAAATGCACGCATGAGATGTCGCACTTCTTCTCATCTGCTCGGCAAAAATGCTGTAAGCCTTGAAGGCATAGTCTTCATCTTCATACCTTGATTCTTCCGGAAAAGTTCTGTTCTGTAACCACTCCATCAGTTCCATATCCATTCCGGTTCCTCTGAATGCATACTGAGGTGCATGAACATGCATATCCACCATACCGGGTATTACAATCTTGCCTTCATAATCATATATAGGAAGTTTGTTGTATTCTTCAGGCAGAGTATCATATACACCGCATGATTTTCCATCTATGCATACTGCATATGCATTTTCCTTTGTTACCATCTCTTTTAGAGAAATACTGTAACATATGTCTCCTCTGATAACAAAGGATTTTGAATTTAAGTTCTCTGCCTCAACAGCGCTCCATGACTTGTCAGCTGAAGATTTTTCTGCCATTGCCCTAAGCAAACTATGTACAGGTGTGTCGAGAGTTTCAGATAAGGACTTTACTGCACAAGGAATTTCCGGCGAAAGGTCCAGATACCAGTTTATGCTTTCAAGTATGTACTTTCTTTTAAAATTATCATCTGCAACAACTGCACATTGAAGGTTATGGAGTCTATCTGCTGCCTTTACCGCCGTCGCCATGGAATTCTTTTTAATTTCTGCTATGTAATCTGCCATAACATAGCCCTTCTTCTTGGTGAGGAGTTTTACGGCTTCAAATACTTCTTCACCTGCAAGTTCCCTTATTTCATCCTCCGTTGCATCTGTATCTTCAAGCAAATCATGGAAGAGACCTGCTATCTGATATTCTTCTCCGAATCCTTTTTTTCTGAGAATATCCGCCACAGCTATGGGATGGGTGATATAAGGTTCGCCACCTTTTCGGTACTGCCCATCATGTTTGACACGGGCAAATTCCAGTGCTTTGTTATATTTATCTGAGTACTTCATTTTTTTCGTCACCCTTTATATCTTTATACATTGTAAAGAGATGCTTTGCTTGTCTTTCAGCTCTTGCTTTATTTTTTACAGAAATATAAATAAACTCTGCCGCCTCATCCTGACTATATCCATTTGCTACCAGTTCTGCACGGCACAAAAATCTTAAGGCTACATTAGATGCAAGGATATCCAGTTCAGAACCTTTAAGGGTTTTCTCTGCTAGTTTGTAGGCGATTTCCTTATTTTTCTCTAGCATTCTGCTCAAATCTCCAATAGTCTCCAATTTAAGCCACTTGAGCTGAGGAAGATATGCCTCCGGATTGATTTCGTTTATTTCAGAATTCTCAATTCCAGCCAGCCTGTCGATAAATGCTCTAATCTCACAGTTGCTTCTCATATATTCATCAAGAGAAATCATGTCTATCAGCACATCATCTGCATCGTTTTCAATAATCTTTCTCCTTGTTTCTTCGGTATATCTATTCATATCATCTCTGACGCGAACAAACTCATTGTCCGCAATCTCCAGCAGACCTGCTAATCTAGCAAATTCCCTTGTAATGGTTCTAGGTACACCAAACTGACTCTTATATCCTAAGTCATGATTTATGTCAGACCATGCATGCTGAAGCATTGTACGTATCTGTATTTCAAAACTCTTGCCACGCAACTCATCAGGATAGTCTTCTTCATCCGGCAAAGTGCATATGTAATGCAATGACAAATATCCAAAGGCATCTGCTCTCATTAGTGCCCTTTTATCGCTGGAATTTTCATAGTCTATCGCAAAGGTTTGTTCTATTATTTGACCTATTCTATCCACATCGTCATTGAAGTAGCAAATAATTCTTGCACCCAATATATCCGTAATGTCATCAAGATGTTGATAACCGTCTCCTTTTCTATATAGCTTTCCTTCCAGGCTTTTTTCGTCTTTTATACGATGCTCTATACTCATGACAGGAATGCCTGCCTCCTTGGCAACTGAACGCAACATCGTGTGCACTATTTCACCCAATTTAACGAAGTCGGCTCTTTGCTCTCTGTATTCATCCATGATGAGTCTGTCTTTTATATTCATTTAGCTTGATCCTTTCATTTATCCAAAGAGCGTTCCAAATAGCTTTGATAATAACCCGTATATTGTATTTCCGACCAGAGAGCTAGCAAGTACAATTAAAAAATATAATGTAAGGCTCTTCTTACTCACAGTGCTGCGTGAAATATCAAAATAGAAGTTGAAATGAGCCTTCATGTCAGCATCTCTTTCTTCTACCCATTGATAATTTATGGCCGAATTACAATCAAAGCCTTGTGGTGCATATCCATCATAAAGCTGAGTCTCAAGATGCCTTATTTTATAGCAGTTGAAATCATTTAATTCATAGTTTTCGTCAATGGAAATTGAAATTAATGCTTTACGCAAATTCTGCTGATGAAGTGTCTCTATATTACTGATTTCAGGCGGAAGAAGTCTTGCCTCATTAATTCTGATTGCATATCCGTATTTTTCTGTCACCATTGGAGACGTTATGGCTTCATGAATTTTGTTGACAGGACTATGCATTTCTTTCTTTCTTTCGAATATTCTATCCATGGATTTATGTGGCACCCTGAATATGACATATAATTCTTTCCCTGTTATTTTTTCTTGTATTTCAAACAGATTTATAGTTAATTTAGCACCAAATGACAACTTGCTTACATTAAAGGACAGCTCGGTAAATTTAATGATATTAAGTATATGCCTGCCATATGTCACTTCAAATATGCCTTTTTCTCCAAAATCATTAACACTGCAGCGATTATTAAATAGTCCCCTTAATATGGTTTCATCTGTTAGATTAGGAGAAAGGTCTTCTATCTCGTTCGATGTAACATCAAAAGGAATGTATACATTGACTTCACTGGCTTTTTGAGCTCCGTACATTCTGATTCCTACATCAACGTAATTCCTCCCCGACGGATTAATCCATTCATTGAAGTATACTGTACTTTTTTCATCACCGTCGATCCATACAGCCCAACCGTCATCTTCAAAATGTCTTATCTTTGAACTCATAAATACTTCGCTCCTTACTGCCTTTTGGGTATAACAACCCATGGTAATCGCACATAAATTATATCATTCTTTGCATCACAAATCCATCACAAATGCGTTTCAATGCAATTTATAACCATTAGAATGCCTGCTCAAATAATAGCACCCAATTGCCAATAAAACTCCACCGAAGACATCAACAATGTAATGCTGCTTTGTAAATTGCGTCGATGCGAAAATAAGTATCGCAAACACTAAAGTGAAATTCCTGTACCAAAGAGGAATATTATCGCACTTCCTGATTCCAAGCCAGCACAGCATACTTACCATACAGTGAATTGACGGAAACAAGTCCAGAGGCGGGTCAAGTAAATAAATTAGCGCCATCAG
>JAQXRN010000228.1 GCA_029218545.1 Bacillota bacterium
TGCGAAAATCATAAGAGCAAAGGCCAGATATGGGTTTGCTGACGGATCCGGTGAGCGTAGCTCTGCTCTGCAGTATTCGTCAGAAGCTGCAGGAATTCTGATAAGCTGCGAACGATTTTCACTTGACCATGAAATGAAGCCCGGAGCTTTGCTGCTTCCGAATCTGCTGTAGGACTCTTCCGTCGGGTTAAGAAATGCTGTTATATCTTCAATCTTATCTAAAATCCCCGCAATCATGTGAGACATATTGTCGGAATTGTCATCGGACTTTACTGAAATATTGATATGAAAGCCGCTTCCCGGTTTTCCGGCTATCGGCTTTGGACTGAAATCTGCGAAAAGCCCATTTCTGTGGGCGATGGTTTTGACGATTGACTGGAATGTCATAGCATCATCAGCAGCAGTCAGTGCATCGGAATATCTGAAGTCTATTTCATTCTGGCCGGGACCAACCTCGTGATGTGAGCTTTCCGGCTGAATCCCCATCTGTTCTAAAGTCAGACAGATTTCACGGCGAATATTTTCACCTTTATCTTCAGGCGCGATATCCATATAGCTGGCATTATCATAAGGTTCCTTGGTAGGATTGCCGTTGTCATCCAGCTTAAAAAGATAGAACTCCTGCTCGGCGCCAAAGGCAAAATGAAGTCCCGCAGATTCAGCTTCATGAATTGCCTTTTTTAGCAGGCTTCTGGTGTCGCATTTGAATGGAGAACCATCGGGATAAAAAATACTGCAGAACATACGGACAATGCGCCCGTGTTCAGGTCGCCATGGAAGCATCATAAGAGTATCCGCATCGGGATAGAGGAGTAAATCGGAGTGGTATTCATCTCCAAAACCTGCAATACCGGAGGCATCGATGGCAATGCCGTATTTAAAAGCTCGAGGGAGTTCTTCAGGCATTATTGTTATGTTCTTCTGCTTGCCGAATACATCACAGAAAACAAGCCTTATAAACTTAATATCTTCCTCCTGCACGAACTGAATAACTTCTTGCTTTGAGTACTTCATAATTTTACCTTCTTTCTCATCCAATAAAATCAACGAATAAAGGCATTCAATATAACACAGAACATGTTACATTTTCTGTGCAAGATTGAACGCCTTTGCTCACAGCATCATTATATAACCAAGCGGGCCGATTGACAATAAGACAAAAAATATATTTTAAAAAATTTTCAGAAAACGGTTGAATTTTGGTGATTAAGGGTGTATTATGACAAGGTAAAGGCAAAGGCGTCTTTAATGTTAACAGCATTAAAGGCGCTCTTGTCTTTTTTGTTTAAAAATTACTTAGATAAATGAAAAGGACAGGTGAAAATATGGACAGTAGAGTTCTGCTATACGAGGGAAAAGCAAAAAAGGTATATCTGGCAGATGATCCCGAGCAACTGATCGTGTCATATAAGGATGATGCAACAGCATTTAATGGATTAAAAAAGGGTACTATTTCAGGTAAAGGTGTAATAAACAACAAAATGAGCAATCTGCTTATGCAGCTTCTTGAAAAGTCAGGAATTCCAACACATTTTGTTAAAGAACTCAGTGACAGAGAAACCCTGGTGAAGAAGGTAAGCATCGTTCCTCTGGAAGTTATAGTAAGAAATGTTGCTGCAGGCTCCTTCGCCAAGCGTTATGGTGTTGAAGAAGGCGTTGTCTTTGATGAACCGGCAGTTGAGTTTTCATATAAAAATGATGAACTGGGCGACCCTTTGATGAATGACGACCATGCCAAAGCGCTTAAGCTGGTTACAGAAGAGGAGCTCAATAAAATTAAGCATTACTCCCTTGAAATAAACAGCAAATTAAAGGAGTTCTGGGATGAATGCGGAATCACACTGGTAGACTTTAAGATTGAGTTCGGAAGACTGGCAGACGGAACCATTGTTCTGGCAGATGAAATCAGCCCTGACACATGCAGACTTTGGGACAAAAAAACAGGTGATAAACTTGATAAGGACAGATTCAGACGTGATATGGGCGGAGTTGAAGAAGCCTATGAAGAAGTTATGAACAGGCTAATGAAGCACATTTAATTGATAAACATATTAATTAGGTAAGCATATTTAGTAGGAGGACAATTATGTCAAATTGTGCAATAGTAGGAATAAATTGGGGAGATGAAGGCAAAGGCCGCATGGTAGATCTCCTCACAGAGGAATACGATGTCGTTATCAGATTTCAGGGAGGTGGCAATGCAGGTCATACTGTAATCAACGAATATGGCAAGTTTGCACTTCATTTGCTCCCTTCAGGAATTTTTAGAAAAGGCGTTGTAAATATTTTAGGAAACGGTGTAGCACTGGATCCTGAGAATCTTTGGAAAGAGATGCAGGAGGTAATGAAGCAGGGAGTTTCTCTTACACCTGATAACCTAAAGATAAGTGATAGAGCATCCATTCTTATGCCATGGCACAGATTGCTGGATGAGCTTGAAGAAAAGAGACTTAAGGACAAAAAGTATGGTTCCACAAAGCAGGGAATTGCACCGTTTTATTCTGACAAATACCAGAAAAAGACTATACTTGCAGGTGATTTGTTCTATCCCGATAAGCTGAAGGAACACCTGAAGGACCTGATGGAATGGAAGAACCTCACCATTACAAAGGTATATGGACAAGAGGGATATACAATGAAGCAGCTTGAGCAGTGGATAGACGAATATTGTGAAAATATCAAGCCGTTCATCTGCGATACAAGCCAATTCTTGAGAGAGGCGCAGGAAAAGGGCAAGAAGCTGCTCTTTGAAGCACAGCTTGGCTCCTTAAGAGATTTGGATTTCGGCATATATCCTTATACTACATCTTCAAATACCACAGCTGCATATGCTCCCGTAGGAGCAGGCATTCCTTCCGCAAAGATAGACAACATAGTGGGCGTTGTAAAAGCCTATTCCACCTGCGTAGGTGAAGGACCTTTCGTCTGCGAGATGTTTGGTGATGCGGCAGAGGAACTGCGTAAGGCAGGCTTTGAATATGGAGCAAAAACAGGAAGACCAAGAAGAGTCGGCCCTATAGACCTTGTCGCAACAAAATATGGAGTAGAAGTGCAGGCGGCTACAGAAATAGCGCTGACAAAGCTGGATGTGCTAAGCTACATGGATAAAATTCCTGTATGCACACACTACGTTGTAGACGGGGAATTGACAGACAGATTCCCGTTCCCGATGGCACTTGAAGATGCAGAGCCGGTTGTAGACTACCTGCCGGGATGGAAAAAGGATATTTCAAATGTAAGACATTGGGATAAATTGCCGGAAGAAGCAAAAGAATATGTTAAATTTGTAGAAAAGAGTATAGGCTGTCCGATTACATACATCTCAGTTGGACCGGAAAGGGATAGCATTATTTATAGAAATGAGGAGTGCTAAAAATGACTAATAAATACGAATCACCATTATCCACCCGTTATGCATCAGACTATATGCTGAAGCTTTTTTCACAGGATACAAGATATCAGACATGGAGAAAACTTTGGGTTTCTCTTGCAAAAGCAGAGATGAAGCTGGGACTGCCAATAACACAAAAGCAGGTTGACGAGCTTGAAGCTAACATAGAAAACATAGATTATCAGTGCGTAAAGGAGCGCGAAAAGGAAGTAAGACATGATGTAATGGCTCATGTTTATGCTTACGGAAAAGTTGCACCGGAAGCTGCAGGCATTATTCATTTGGGAGCCACCAGTTGCTATGTTACAGATAATGCCGATCTGGTTATATACAAAGATGCTTTAAAGTATATCAGGACAGAAGTGCTCAAGGTGGCAGCCAATCTCGCAGACTTTGCAATGAAATACAAAGACCTTCCTACTTTGGGATATACTCACTATCAGCCTGCACAGTTGGTTACAGTGGGAAAAAGAGCTTCTTTGTGGCTGCAGGACTTTATGAATGATGTTGAAGAACTGGATTTTGTTATAGAAAACATGAAGTTTTTGGGATGTCGCGGTACAACAGGTACTGAAGCAAGTTTTATGGATCTTTTTGAAGGGGACACTGAAAAAATAGATGAAATGAACAAGATGATAAGCCAGGATTTTGGTTTTTATCATATAGTTGACGTGTGCGGACAGACTTATCCGCGCAAGCTCGACAGTAGAATCCTTAACTGTCTGTCCTCTGTGGCACAGAGCTGCTATCGTATGGCCAATGACATCAGATTGCTGCAGCATGACAGGCAGATTGAGGAGCCTTTTGAAAAGAATCAAATCGGGTCTTCAGCAATGGCATATAAGAGAAACCCTATGAGAAGCGAGAGAATTTGCTCCTTATCACGTTATCTTATGGCAGATGCCATGAATGCGCCTATGACCGCATCAGTACAGTGGATGGAAAGAACACTGGACGATTCAGCTAACAGAAGAATTTCCATGCCTGAAGGTTTTTTGTGTGCTGATGCCATACTCAGACTTGCACAAAACGTTACAGACGGATTGCACGTAAATGAAAAAATCGTTGAGAATACAGTAAAAGAGTATCTGCCTTTTATCGCTACAGAAAACCTTATGATGGAGGCAGTTAAAAAAGGCGGAAACCGTCAGGATTTGCACGAAGTGATTCGTAAATGTTCTATGGAAGCTACTTCCGGAATGAAAAATGGTGAGAAATGCGACCTTCCGGCGCGTCTGGCAGCAGAACCGGCATTTGGAATGACAGAAGATGAAATAAACCAGCTGCTGAAGCCTGAACTTTACACAGGAAGGTGCGGCCAGCAGGTATCTGATTACGTTGAGAAAATCAGACCTTTATTAGCAGGCATATCAAGAGATGTTGCCGAAATCAATTTTTAATGAGCAGGAAAATTATGCATCTGGGAAAGGATGATTTGTATGACTAAGTATGTATTCGTTACAGGTGGTGTTGTTTCCGGACTGGGAAAGGGCATTACTGCGGCCTCTTTAGGGCGACTGTTAAAGTCAAGAGGTTTTAAAGTGGCTTCACAAAAGCTCGACCCATATATCAATGTAGATCCCGGCACAATGAGTCCTTATCAGCATGGAGAGGTATTTGTGACCGAGGATGGTGCAGAAACAGATTTGGATTTAGGTCACTATGAAAGATTTATAGATGAAAATCTGAATATGTATTCAAACCTGACTACAGGAAAGGTATATTGGAATGTTTTAAATAAAGAAAGACAGGGCGCATATCTTGGATCCACTGTGCAGGTAATTCCACACATTACAAACGAAATAAAGGAATTTATCTATGGTGTGGGAAGAAAAAGTGATGCAGATATAGTCATTACAGAAATCGGCGGAACCATAGGTGACATTGAATCTCAGCCTTTCCTTGAAGCAGTTCGCCAGGTTGCTCTGGAGGTTGGAAAGGAAAGCAGCCTTTTTATACATGTGACCCTGGTACCTTACCTCAGCGGATCTGAAGAGCATAAATCCAAGCCTACACAGCATTCCGTAAAGGAACTGAGAGGAATGGGGATAAATCCTGATATTATCGTGCTGAGATGTGATCAGCATCTTGAAAAATCCATTTTCGATAAAATATCCCTTTTCTGCAATGTAAAAAAGGATTGCGTTATCGAAAATATAACTCTGCCTTACTTGTACGAAGCACCCCTTATGCTCGAAGAATCAGACTTTTCTGCCATCGTATGCAGAGAGCTGGGACTTGAAAGCAGGGACCCGGATCTTAAAGACTGGCAAAAGCTCGTCGAACTCATTAAAAACAGGCATAAGGTGGTTCGCATAGCCTTAGTAGGCAAATATGTAAAGCTTCACGATGCATATCTTTCTGTGGCAGAAGCCTTGAGACATGCAGGATATGGTCTTGATGCGCATATAGACATACAGTGGATAGACTCAGAATCAATAACTGCAGAAAATGTGGAAGAGGTTTTAGGACAGGCAGACGGAATAATTGTACCGGGAGGCTTTGGCGACAGGGGAATTGAAGGAATGATCCTTGCGGCAGAATATGCCAGAAAAAACAATGTTCCGTATTTCGGCATATGCCTCGGTATGCAGATTGCTGTAATTGAATTTGCAAGAAATGTTGCAGGAATTAAGGATGCAAATTCAGGCGAGTTCGATGAAGCATGCCAGAATAAAGTTATAGACTTTATGCCGGGACAAAGCGGCACCATCAACAAGGGCGGAACCCTTCGTCTGGGTGCATATGAATGTGTCATTACACCGGGAACAACCATGGAACGCTGTTATGGCATGCAGAATATTTCTGAACGCCACAGACACAGATACGAATTCAACAATCAATACAGAGAGCTGTTTACCAGCAAAGGACTGACCATAGGTGGAACCTCACCTGATGGAAGGCTGGTTGAGACTGTAGAACTCACAGACAGGCCTTTCCATGTGGGGGTTCAGTTCCATCCTGAGTTCAAAAGCAGACCAAACAGGGCACATCCGCTGTTTACAGGATTTATAGAGGCAGCATTACAGCGAAGCGGAGGAGACAATGAGCATTAGAGAAGAATGTGGAGTTTTTGGAATAAGGACAAGAGAAAATGAAAAGCTTGCAGAAACTGTCTATTACGGCCTGTATGCATTGCAACACAGAGGACAGGAAAGCTGCGGCATTGTAATAAATGATGACGGAATATTTACATCACACAAGGATATGGGTCTTGTCAATGATGTGTTTTCGAAGGAAGTAATGGAACACATGCCGGAGGGCACTATGGCAATAGGTCATGTCAGATATGGCACCACAGGCGGATCTAACAGAAAAAACTGCCAGCCCATAGAAGTAAACCATCAGAATGGTAAGATGGCTCTTGCTCATAACGGAAACCTGAGCAATGCCATGGAAATCAGAAACAGGCTTGAATTGTCAGGTGCCATATTCCATACTACCAGCGATACAGAGACAATTGCATATGTAATCACAAGAGAACGTCTGACAGCGCCCAGCATTGAAGTGGCCATACAGAGGGCTATGGAATACTTTGAAGGAGCTTATTCCTTAGTGGTAATGTCCTCATCAAAGATGATTGCTGTAAGAGATCCACATGGTTTCAGACCTTTATGCTACGGAAAGACGAAAGATGGGGCATATGTTGTAGCTTCCGAAAGCTGCGCTCTCCATGCGGTGGGAGCTGAGTTTGTTCGTGACGTTGCCCCGGGTGAAATAATCGTCTTCAGCGACAAGGGTGTAAAATCAATAACAGAGCATTGCAACAAAGCCGAAAGAAAGATTTGTATCTTTGAATATATATATTTCGCTCGTCCTGATTCAATCATTGAGGGAATCTCCGTGCATGATTCACGAGTATGCGCAGGCAGGCTCCTTGCAAAAAATTTCCCTGTAGATGCTGATATTGTAATAGGAGTTCCCGACAGCGGTCTCGATGCAGCCATTGGGTATTCTAAAGAATCGGGAATTCCATACGGCATAGGAATGATAAAAAATAAATACATAGGACGAACCTTTATTTCCCCTACACAGGAAAATCGCGTAGATCAGGTAAAAATCAAGCTCAACCCTGTTAAAAGTGTAATTGAGGGAAAAAGGGTAGTACTTATTGATGACTCCATAGTGAGAGGCACCACCAGCCAAAGAATTGTAAATCTCCTCAGGGAAGCGGGAGCAAAAGAAATACATATGAGAATTTCAGCACCTCCTTTCCTACATCCATGCTATTACGGCACCGATATCGATTCAGAGGAGAACCTCATAGCATGCCACTACAGCCTGGATGAAATATGCCGGCAGATAGGTGCCGATTCCCTAGGCTATTTACCATTAGAAGATTTGGATAAACTGATTGGTCATGAGGGCTTCTGCTCGGCATGTTTCAGTGGTGAGTATCCGACCAGAGTATATGAGGATAACAGAAAAGAACGCTTTGAAATGAAGCTTTCAGAGCGAAATACAAAGATAATACAAAAATAAAATACATTATAATAAAAAAGGGAGTGAGAACAATGAACAAAACAGTTATACCAGCAGGCTATTCACCTTTGTTAGGTGTTATGGAAACACAGAAGGCAATAAAGAAATTAAAAGATTTCTTCCAGGCAAACCTTTCAGAAAAACTGAACTTATACAGAGTTTCTGCACCACTCTTTGTAGACCCTGAAACAGGTTTAAATGACAATTTAAACGGAGTTGAAAGAAGAGTAAGCTTCACAATGAAGGATAATGGTGAAAAGACGCTGGAGGTTGTTCAGTCTCTGGCAAAATGGAAGAGAATGGCCCTAAAAAAATATGAAATCGAGCCGGGCTACGGCATATACACCGACATGAATGCAATAAGAAGAGACGAGGAAGTAGACAATCTTCATTCCATATATGTTGACCAGTGGGACTGGGAAAGAGTAGTTACGAAGGAGCAGAGAACAAAGGAATTCTTACATGGCATCGTAAAGGATATTTACAGCGTACTTAAGGAAACAGGCGATTTCATTTCCGGTGAATACGAAGAAATAAATATTGATCTGCCTGAAGAAATTTTCTTCATTACAACTCAGGAACTTGAAGATATGTATCCTGATGCAACTCCAAAAGAAAGAGAACATCTCATCTGCAAAGACAAGGGAGCTGTTTTCATTGAAGAAATCGGAGGATTATTAGCTTCAGGAATGAAGCATGACGGAAGATCTCCGGACTACGATGACTGGAAGCTAAACGGTGATATCATCCTCTGGAACGATGTGCTAAAGGATGCTTTTGAGATATCCTCCATGGGTATACGTGTAGATTCATCTGCAATGGAAAAGCAGCTAAAGGAAGCAGAGGCAGAAGACAGAAAAGGATTGCCATTCCATACTGCAATAATCAAGGATGAGCTTCCTCTTTCCATAGGAGGAGGAATAGGCCAGAGCAGACTTTGCATGTATTTCCTGAAAAAAGCTCATATAGGCGAAGTTCAGGCATCGGTTTGGCCTGATGAAATGATTGAAGAATGTAAAAAAGGTAAAATATACTTGCTATAGAATTTCAGGAGGCACTGCATATACTGATGCGGTGTCTTTTGTTTTGTAGAAAAAGAGCAAAATATGTGATAAAATTAATTTGTTTGTAAAAAGGGGGCTCTTAGAAATGGGTAAGGGATGGAAAAAAGAAACAAAATGGAGCATATGGTACGATGCACATCTTTCAAGATGGGTTCCTGCATATGCATTCGCTTCGCTAATCGGATGCTTTGTATATAATTGCCTGATTTATTGGGGAACTCAAAGAATTATCCTTGGCATGGGGCTAAATACATATGATATTACTTCTGCAGTGGATAATATGATACCATTTAGGCCCGGATGGGTTTTAATATATGTTTTGAGTTATCCCTTCTGGGCGGTAAGCTATATTATAGCCGCGAAGGAAAACACGAAAGAAGATTGGTTCCGTTTTGTCTTTGCGGATATGCTGGCAAAGACCATATGCGGTATAATATTCATCGCTTTTCCCACCACAAATGTCAGACCAGAAATTGATGGAAGCGGATTACTGTGTTCACTGATGGCGCTAATTTATTTACTTGACCCGCCTCTGGACTTGTTTCCGTCAATTCACTGTATGGTAAGTATGCTGTGCTGGCTTGGAATCAGGAAGTGCGATAATATTCCTCTTTGGTACAGGAATTTCACTTTAGTGTTT
>JAQXRN010000229.1 GCA_029218545.1 Bacillota bacterium
GATTGCAGCTCCCATCGCATTCATATGTGCGGTAATTGTTGCAATGACCGTTGCAAAGAAAAAGTGGCAGGAATGCTTAGATGCTGCCATGAACTCTGTAAAGAACATCTTAGTGGCTTTATTCATTCTCATGATAGCCTATGTTATGGTTAACTGCTTCACCAGCTTCGGTGTAGGTGCTGCAGTAGTAAACCTGGCATTAAAGCTTGGTGTAACTGCTAAGACCGTTGCCTGCGTAGGACTTGTTTGCACCGCTTTACTTTCAGTTGCTACCGGTACTTCATGGGGAACCTTCGCTGCATGCGCACCAATTTTCTTATGGTTATCACACATCGTAGGCGGAGACATTTACCTCACAGTCTGCGCTATCGCCGGTGGTGCTTGCTTCGGCGACAACATCGGTCTTATTTCCGATACAACTATCGTATCTTCCGGTATCCAGGGCGTACAGGTGGTAGACAGAATCAGACATCAGGGTGTTTGGTCCGTATCCTGCCTTGTATTAGCTGCAATTTCATTTATTGCTGCAGGCTTTGTAATGGGATTACCTGGCGAAACTGTTGACGGTTCTGCTGTAGTATCTCAGATTCCAGAACATGTTTGGACAGTATTAGAAGCTGAAAGACCTGCTGCTATTCCTTTACTTGAACAGGTATCTGCCGGTGTTCCTATCTACATGGTTGTACCTCTAGTCCTTGTAATCGGCTTAGCTGTTATGGGCTTCAACACATTTATCTGCATCGGTTCCGGTCTGGTTTCCGCTTACATCTTAGGTGTATTCGCAGGTACTGCAGGTTCAATCCAGTCCTTATTAGATGACATCGTATACTCAGGTTTCGAAGAAGCCGGTGCTTGGGTAGTAATCATGATGATGTGGGTTGCTGCTTTCGGTGGCGTAATGCAGAAGATGGACGCTTTCGCTCCTCTTGCAGCTTTCGTAGTAAGAATGTCAAAGAGAGTAAGAGGTCTGTTAACTTGGAATGCTGTATTATCCATTGCAGGTAACGCTTGCTTAGCCGACGAAATGGCTCAGATCGTTACTATCGGACCTGTTATCAAGCAGATCACTGAAGAAAACGTTGAAGGTTCTGAAGAAGATATGTACAAGCTGTACTTAAGAAACGCTACATTCGGCGATGCTATGGGTGTATTCGGTTCTCAGTTAATTCCATGGCACGTATACTTAGGATTCTACGTAGGTATCGCTTCAGGTGTATATCCACTAGTTGAAATCACTAACATGGACTTCTTAAGATACAACTTTATGGCTTATATCGCTGTAGGTACATTATTAATCTTAACATTCACAGGTTGGGATAGATTCATTCCATTATTCAAGTTACCAACTGAACCTGCTGTAAGATTAAAGAAACACAACACAAACAATAAAGAAGCTGCAGATATCGCATAATTAATTCCAAAAAATCAGGCTCCGGGAATTCCCGGAGCCTATTGTTTTTTGTGTATTAAGTTAATTTCCTATAGATATAATGCCTGCCCGGCACTTATATCACAGATGCAACACCATAGGTTGCTATGGTAACGATTATACCTGCCGTCAAAACGCCTACTGCAATAGCAGGAAAAGCCCTTGTAAGCTTCATATCCAGCATGGCCGCTACGAGAGCACCGGTCCATGCACCTGTTCCCGGAAGCGGAATTGCCACCAGAAGCAACAGTCCCCAGAATTCATATTTGAGAACCTGATCCTTCTTCCTGTTGGCCTTTTCTTCCATCTTGTGAACAATCTTTGCTAGAGTCTCGCTCTTTTTTTGCATCCATTTAAATATTTTTCTAATGAAAATAATGATAAATGGCACAGGCACCAGGTTTCCTATCATTGAAACCACCATAGCAGTGCCTACATCAAGACCGTTCAGGACACCTAAAGGAATAGCTCCTCTAAGTTCAATAACAGGGACCATAGAGATAACAAAAGTCATCACTATGTTTCCCCATGTAGTTCCCCACAACGAAAACATTCTGTTATCCTTTCTGTTCTGTCATCTTCTGCTTAACAACTGCCTGTGCTGCAGAAAGTCTTGCAATCGGAACTCGATATGGCGAACATGAAACGTAATTTAAGCCTATCTTATTGCAGAATTCAATGGTCTTAGGGTCACCGCCGTGTTCACCGCAGATTCCCAATTTTATCTTAGGTCTTGACTGTTTTCCCAAAGTAACCGCCATCTGAACCAGCTTTCCTACACCGTTAACATCAAGAGTCTGGAAAGGATCTTCTTCCATAATTCCTCTCTTAACATATTCAGCAATGAGTTTGCCTGTATCATCTCTTGAGAATCCAAAGGTCATCTGAGTCAGATCGTTTGTACCAAAGGAGAAGAATTCAGCTTCCTTAGCAATTTCATCTGCAACCAGCGCCGCCCTTGGAGTTTCAATCATAGTACCTACCATATATTCCATTTCCACCTGAGCTTCCTTAATGAGCCTGTCAGCCACTTCTACAACAGTAGCCTTAACAGCCTTTAATTCGTCTTCTGATCCTACAAGTGGAATCATAATTTCAGGAACGATTTCGGTTTTTTCTTCTTTTACAACCTCAATGGCTGCTCCAATTATTGCTTCTGTCTGCATTGCCGCAATTTCAGGAGCTGTTACTGCAAGTCTGCAGCCTCTGTGGCCAAGCATAGGATTCTGCTCATGAAGTTCAGTTACCTTCTCTGAAATTTTCTCGAATGGTACGCCCATCAGTTCCGCAACTTCTCTCATTTCTGCCTCTGTGTGAGGAAGGAACTCATGTAGCGGCGGGTCTAAAAGTCTGATTGTTACAGGTCTTTCTCCCATTACCTTATAAAGTTCCTTAAAATCACCCTGCTGGTATGGTTTTAAAGCATCCAGAGCCTTTACCCTTTCTTCAAGAGTGTCTGCCAGAATCATTCTTCTTATGGCAGGAATTCTCTCTTCTTCGAAGAACATGTGCTCAGTTCTGCAAAGGCCGATTCCCTCAGCACCAAAGAGTACAGCCTGCTTAGCATCCTTTGGGTTGTCCGCATTAGTTCTGATTTTAAGCACTCTGATTTCGTCTGCCCATTCCATAAGCTTTGCAAAATCATCGGAAATTTCAGGTTCTACCGTCTTAATCTGACCTTCGTAAACGTGGCCTGTAGAACCGTCGATGGAGATGCAATCTCCTTCTTTATATTCTACGCCCTTAACGGTCATTATCTTTTTGTTTCCGTCAACAAGTACAGCTGAGCAGCCTGCTACGCAGCATTTGCCCATACCTCTTGCAACTACCGCTGCATGGGATGTCATACCGCCTCTTGCAGTCAGAATGCCTTCCGCAGCCACCATGCCTGCCAGGTCTTCAGGTGAAGTTTCTTCTCTAACCAGCATTACCTTTTCGCCGCTTTCAGCTGCAGCTGCTGCTTCCTCAGCGGTAAAGTAAATCTTTCCGCATGCTGCACCAGGAGATGCAGGAAGTCCTGTGGCGATTTCCATAGCCTTTGACAATTCTTCCTTGTCAAAAGTCGGATGAAGAAGCTGGTCAATCTGGTCAGCTTCAATTCTGAGGATTGCAGTTTCTCTGTCTATAAGGCCTTCTTCAACCATATCAACGGCAATCTTGACCGCTGCCTGTGCAGTTCTCTTGCCATTTCTTGTCTGGAGCATGTACAGTTTGTTTCTCTCAACAGTAAACTCCATGTCCTGTACATCTTTATAGTGCTTTTCTAAAAGCTCTGCAATTCTAACGAATTCGCCGTATGCTTCAGGAAAGGCTTCTGCCATCTTTTCAATGGAAAGAGGAGTTCTTACGCCTGCTACAACGTCTTCACCCTGAGCATTTACGAGGAATTCACCAAATATTTTCTTTGTACCGTCAGAAGGGTTTCTTGTGAATGCAACACCTGTACCGGATGTATCACCCATATTGCCGAAAACCATGGATTGAACGTTTACTGCAGTTCCAAGGCTGTCGGAAATGCCATTGAGCTGTCTGTAAAGAATAGCTCTGTCATTGTTCCATGACCTGAAAACAGCCTTAACAGCCTCAATGAGCTGTACCTTAGGTTCCTGAGGAAAATCTTCCCCGGTTTCATCCTTTACAAGCTTTTTATATCCTTTGATTACTTCTTCAAGGTCTTCTGCTGTAAGTTCAACGTCGTATTCCACTCCTTTAGCAGCCTTCTGACCATCAAAAATTTCATCAAACTTTGATTTGGAAATTTCCAGAACAACATCTCCGAACATCTGTATAAATCTGCGATAGCTGTCCATTGCAAATCTTCTGTTTTCTGTAAGAGCTGCAAGACCTTCCACACTCTGGTCATTTAAACCTAAGTTAAGGATTGTATCCATCATGCCCGGCATTGAAATTACAGAACCGGAGCGGACAGATACAAGAAGCGGATTCTCACTGCTTCCGAAAGTCTTGCCGGTAACATTTTCGAGCTCCTCTATCTTTTCATAGATTCCTTCGATAATATCCTGGCCAATAGTTCTGTTTTCTTTATAGTATCGATTACAGCTTTCTGTTGTAATAGTGAAACCAAAAGGAACCGGTAGACCTATTTTGGTCATCTCAGCCAGATTGGCGCCTTTTCCTCCAAGTAGATCTCTCATTTCCTTGGTTCCTTCATTGAAGGAATAAATGTATTTATTGCTCATAATCAGACCTTCCTAATTACTGTATATAAATTGTTTCTTCTAATAATAATGTCGTTAGAATTCAAGTCTTTCTTCGATATAGCTGCGAACTTCTGAAACAGGGATTCTAACCTGCTGCATTGTATCTCTGTCACGAACAGTTACACATCCATCAGTTTCTGTGTCAAAGTCAACACAGATGCAGAAAGGTGTACCGATTTCATCTTCTCTTCTATATCTCTTACCGATTGAACCTGATGCATCGTAGTCAACCATAAAGTACTTGGATAATTCTTCATGGATAGGTTCGGCAATAGGTGCAAGCTTCTTAGCAAGAGGAAGAACGGCTGCCTTGAACGGAGCAAGTGCAGGGTGGAATTTCATAACAACTCTCTTATCTTCCTTACCGTTTGCATCTGTTAAAATCTCTTCGTTATATGCATCTACCAGGAATGCCAATGCAACACGGTCAGCACCCAGTGACGGTTCAATTACAAATGGAACGTATTTTTCGTTTGTTTCAGGGTCAACATAGCTTAAATCCTGATTTGAAGTGTTGATATGCTGAGTTAAGTCAAAGTTTGTTCTGTCAGCGATACCCCACAATTCACCCCAGCCGAATGGGAACAGATATTCAATGTCTGTTGTTGCATTACTGTAGTGTGAAAGTTCTTCTTTTTCGTGGTCACGAGTTCTGATGTTTTCCATGTTCATATTCAGGCTCTTTAAGAAGCTCACACAGTATTCCTTCCAGTATGCGAACCATTCAAGGTCAGTACCCGGTTTGCAGAAGAATTCCAGTTCCATCTGTTCAAATTCTCTTGTTCTGAAAGTAAAGTTACCCGGAGTAATTTCGTTTCTAAAAGATTTACCGATCTGAGCGATACCAAATGGAACTTTCTTTCTTGCTGTTCTCTGAACATTTTTGAAGTTTACAAAGATACCCTGTGCAGTTTCAGGTCTTAAGTAAATTTCGGACTTGGAGTCTTCTGTTACACCCTGGAAAGTCTTAAACATAAGGTTGAACTGACGGATACCTGTAAAGTTTGTCTTGCCGCATTCAGGGCATGGAATGTTGTTTTCAGCGATATAGCTTTCTAATTTTTCGTTTGACCAGCCGTCAACAACTACACCTTCGATATTGTGATCGTGCATGTATTCTTCAATCAGCTTGTCTGCTCTGTGTCTTGATTTACATTCCTTGCAGTCAATTAACGGGTCTGAGAAACCGCCAACGTGACCGGATGCAACCCATGTCTTCGGATTCATCAGGATTGCAGCATCAAGTCCAACATTGTACTTGGATTCCTGAACAAATTTTCTCCACCAAGCCTTCTTAACGTTGTTCTTGAATTCAACGCCCAAAGGACCATAATCCCATGTGTTTGCAAGACCTCCATAAATTTCAGAGCCGGGGAATACAAATCCCCTGTTCTTTGCAAGAGCTACGATTTTTTCCATTGTTACATCTTTTTTCATCTTTTGTTACTCCACCTATCTATATTTTATTCTTCTGTTTTTTCTTCTTTCTCTTCATCGGAAGGTGCTTCTTCGCAAGCGTCCTCTTTGTCTTCTTCATTAAAGAATTCATTAGCATCATCGAAGATATATTCAACTTCGAATTCAGGCTCTGCCTTATCTGTAATGTCCTTCCATACGCCTGTAGCCTTCTCAACTACTGTGTTGTATGCATCTACGCCCTTTTCCTTAAGTTCTTCAAAGGATTCAGGTGCTTTTTCCTTAAGATCTTCGTAAACTTCTGCACCTTTGCGAGTTACTTCATCAACAACTACAGAACCTTTTTCCTTAACGTCATTGGCAATTACTTCAGCTTTCTGGCTGATATCGATTACTGTACCATCGTCCTTTGTCAGTTCGATCTTGCACTTGAATCCGAATGCTGCAATTGATGCTGCAATAACGCCCCAAGGAGCAACTAATGTTCCCAGCAGACCTACATTTACAGGAATGTTAACCAGAGTTTCATCATCCTTTTTAACGGAAATCTTTGAAACATTACCCTTCTTAACAAGTTCCTTGATCTTTGCAACAGTCTCATCAGCAAACTCGTTAACCTTGCTGCCTGACTTAATGTTAACTGTTTCTTCAATAGCGATAATAGCGTCAACAACGCTACCTTCTGCAGCTTCAAGAGCTTCCTTAGCTTCCTTGTAGGATACCCCTGTTCTGTCTTTAACTAATTCGATTTTTTCTAATGTGATTTCCATAGTAGAACCTCCTATACTCCTTTTATTTTAGAAAAAGCTTTCGCTTTTTAGTCCTCTTATATCCAAATGGTAGGATATGTAGTCCTTTAAAAGCTTTTGAATTTTCTCCTGAACCTTCTGGTCCAGCGCGATTTTTTCAAAGGCCTTAACAGGCATTTTCTGAAAATACTTTAATATGTCTATTATACCAATTTCAAGTGTATAAATCAATGGTCCATCGCCTTGAGATGACAATACTTTGGCACAACGGGGACATATCCTGCCACCTTCCTTTATGCTGAAAAAAAACTTTTCTCCACCTCCGGGATTATTATTGTTCTTTTCGCTGCCGGCAGGGTTTTCTTTAGAGTTTTCTTTAGGGTTTTCTTCGCCGCAGGATGTGCACATGGAAAGCTCCGGCATAGTTCCAAGTATATCCAGTATCTTTACAATGTATGCTATAACCAGTGTTTCGTGCAGCTTGCTCCGCTTTTCGAGGCATTCAAGAAACTCGGTCAGAAGTGTAAAGATTCTGGGCTGTGGTATTTCTTCAGGCAGAAGCTTCTCCGTAAGTTCAAGTACATAAGATGCCGCCATATATTTGTCTATATCCTCTCCTATGCCGTAA
>JAQXRN010000230.1 GCA_029218545.1 Bacillota bacterium
AGCAAGCTCATTGAAATGAGACAGGAGATTGAAAGGTTAAAGCCTCTTTATCCTGACATGGAAATTCTCCTTGGTGTGGAGGCCAACACCCTAAGATTGGCACCGTATATTGACTTGACTGAAGAAGATAAAAAGCTTTTAGATATAGTTTTGGCCGGATATCATTTTGGGATTTTGAAGGCAGGAATGGTGCCAAACTACATTAATGCGCACACAGGCCTTTTCGGCGGAGACTCCGGTCTGAAGGCTTCAAATACAGCAATGATCCTTAATGCCTTATATGAAAACGATATCGAAATACTGACACATCCCGGCGATAAGGGACCTTTTGATATCGAAGAAATTGCAAAGGCATGTCAGGACACAAAAACAAAGATTGAAATAAATGCAAAACACAAGCATCTTACCGTAGAAGAAATAAAGCTTGCGGCCAAATATGATGTTGAATTTGTAATCGGAAGCGATGCGCACATTGCCTCAAATGTCGGTTCTTTTGAAGAACCGCTTATGAGGGCTCTTGAAGCAGGGCTTGAATCGGAGCGCATTGTAAATATTGTAAAAGACTAGCAGAAAGGACACAAAAATGGAAGTTGTAATCATAACAGGTTTATCAGGTGCAGGAAAGAGTAAGGCAGCAGATTGGTTTGAAGATAAGGGATATTACTGCATTGATAATATGCCGCCTGCGTTGATTAAAAATTTCATAGATCTGACATGCTCCGGAAACAGAGACATTGAGAGGGCAGCCTTCGTAGTGGATATAAGAGGGGGCAAGTTCTTCGATGAGCTTAAGGATGTCATCGGCACATTAAGAAATGATGAAAGACTGGATTTTAAGATTCTTTTCATAGAAGCATCCAACCAGAGTCTGGTAAGAAGATATAAGGAAGCAAGAAGACAGCATCCTCTTTCTGAAAACATCATTACTGCAAAGACAATTCAGGAGGAAAGGGATAAGCTGAAAAGTCTTAAGGACAATGCGGATTATGTCGTTGACACTACTACTCTCAAGGTTGCGGACTTTCACAACGAACTGGATAACCTTTTCTTCAAAAAGACTAAAAAGGATTCCTTTACGCTTAAGTTCATGTCCTTCGGGTATAAATACAGGGTGCCTTCTGAAGCTGATTGGGTAATCGATGTGAGATTCATTCCAAACCCATATTATGTTCCTAGCCTTAAGCACCTTACAGGAAATAATAAAAAGATTCAGCAGTATGTGCTTAAGCACGATGTGACAAAGAATTTTATTGAAGGTCTGAAAGAAGGTATCTTAAGACTTGTGCCTTATTATTCAAAGGAGGGCAAGTACAGCCTGACCATCGCCTTTGGCTGCACGGGAGGACAGCATAGATCTGTTACCCTTGCCAATGAATTTTATCGCATATTTAGTGAAGAAGGCTGGCGAGTTACCCTTGAACATAAGGAATTATAGTGTTATAATATAAGAGCTTATTAATTATTATGAAATAAAGGGGAGATAGACCAATGGACAAATTAATCATTAGTGCTTGTATCTGCGGTGCAGAAGTTACAAAGGAACAGAATCCTAACGTTCCTTACACAGTAGAAGAAATCGTTAGAGAAGCTAAGTCAGCATATGATGCAGGTGCAGCTTTAATCCACTTACATGTAAGATGGGATGACGGTACTCCTACTCAGGATACTGCAAGATTCCAGGAATGTATCGACGCAATCAGAAAGGAATGCCCAGATGTAATCATCCAGCCTTCAACAGGCGGTGCAGTTGGCATGACAGACCTTGAAAGATTAGCTTCAACAGAAGTAGTTCCTACACCTGAAATGGCTACTTTAGACTGTGGTACTTGCAACTTCGGCGGAGATGAAGTATTTACAAACACTGATACTACAATCGAAAACTTCGCAAAAATTCTTAAGGAAAGAGGAATCAAGCCTGAATTAGAAGTATTTGATAAGGGTATGATCGATACAGCATTAAAGGTAGCTGACAGAAAAGGTCTGTTAGTTCACCCACTTCACTGGGACTTCGTACTTGGCGTTCAGATGAGTGCTACAATCAGAGACTTAGTATTCATGGTAGGATCAATCCCTCCAGGATCAACTTGGACAGCAACAGGTTTAGGTAAGAACGCATGGCACATTTGTGCAGCTACAATCGCTATGGGTGGACACGTAAGAGTTGGTTTCGAAGACAACTTATATATGGAAAAGGGCGTATTAGCTGAATCAAACGGACAGATGGTTGCTAAGGCTGTTGAAATTGCAAGATTATTAGGAAGAGAAATTGCTACTCCTGCAGAAGCTAGAGAAATCTTAGGATTGGCACCTCTTAAATAATTAAAACTACATATGAATTAAGAAAGGTGGCTTTTATCGGCCACCTTTTTTTGAAATTAAACAAGGAAATGCAAAACACCTGACTCCATCGGTGTTTTTTATTTTGTGCATAATGCATACAACTTTAAAAAACTAAGAAATATTATTTTTTTTTAAAAATAAAAAAGAATTATTTTCAAAAAAATTCGTTTTTTTGTATTGTTTTCAGAGGTATTGCCAAGGATTTTTTACTTTAATAAAATGTTGACAAATCAAACGAGGGAGGAAGAAATATGCTGGAATTAACATCAAATGATAAAACAGCAATCGAAAATATTCTATGCATTCTTGACTCGGACAGTTTTGTTGAGATAGGAGAAAAAGTTGAAGCCGGAGTCATTACAGGGTATGGAAGCCTTGATGGTGACCTTGTGTATGTTTTTGCTCAGGATGACAGCACCAGAGGCGGAAGCTTTGGAGAAAACCAGGCAAATAAGCTGGTAAGACTATACACGGCGGCAATCAAATCAAAAGCTCCGGTGGTTGGTTTTTTGAATTGCTGCGGTATACGAATTGAAGAAGGTCTTGATGCTTTGAATGCATTGGCTGCTGTATACGAAATTCAGGCACAGGCAAGTAAGCAAATACTGCAGATAATGATAAAATGCGGAGAATGTATAGGAAGCATGGAAACAATGTCTGCTTTTTCTGATGTGGTAATTAGTAATAGTGCCGAAAATAGTGCCGAAGTAAAAGAAAAAGTATTCAATCTGATAAAAAGACTTCCTGCAAGTACATCGGGAGACATTCCGTCAATTGAAAGCCGGGATGATTTGAACAGGCTTTGCAGTTCAATTGATGAAAAAAGAAAAAGTAGAATCCATATGCTCAGAGAATTATCTGATGACAGTTTTCTGATAGAAGTGAATCAGGAAAAGGGAAAAGGAATAGTTAATTGTTTCATTGCACTTGCTGGCAGAACCGTAGGCGCAATTGCAGCAGAGCCAGACTCTGTTATTAGCAGAGATGCTGCTATCAAAACCTCCCAATTCATCAGTCTGTGTTCCAAATTCCAAATTCCTCTATTAAATATAATAGGTGGAGGAGGCTTTGAAGATCCTGGAAGCGCAAATACAATAGTAAAAGCTTTGGTGGACTCAGAAGCGATGACAGTAGACCTGATTCCTGACAATACATGTGGAAGTTGTTACAGCGTGTTCAGCAGTAAAGGACAGGGCAGGGGTTATACCTTTATGTGGAACGAAGCTTTAGTACAGCTTATGAACCCATTATTTGCAGCTGATATTCTGCACCCTAATCTTAGTCTTAGAGAACTTGGAGAAAAGGCTAAGGAATATGAAAAAAACAGCTGTAGCGCCGAGGCTATGGCTGCAAAGGGATATGTTGATAAGATTATAAAACCTGAAGAGAGTAGAAAGTATCTAATAGGAGCATTTGAAACTCTGGCTAATGTCAGGAGGTAGAGCAAATGACAATAGGTGAAATACTATCTAAAGCAATATTAAATACATGTCTCGGAATGGGAACAGTTTTTTTCATGTTGCTTTTTATCAGCTGCATTATTTACATGTTTAAATTTATCCCCGATGGAGCAGACAAAAATCCTAAACAGGAAGCTGAAATGAAAAATACAGGCAGTAATGACAAGGAAGCATCTGACGAGGAAGCATCTTATGATGATGAAATTGCGGCAGTAATAGCTGCTGCCATATATGCTTTTGAAGAGGATAAAAAAGATATACTGAAAAGTGAAGGTGCGCACCAGTTCACTGCCAGAAAACTTAATAAAAGGTGAAGTAAATGAAGACATATATAATTAAAGTAAACAATAAAACATATGAAGTTGAGGTTGAAGAGAAAAACGGAGCAGCTGTTGCTACAAAAATAATCACATCTGACGAGCCGGTAAAGTCTGCAGAACCTGTAGTTAAGGACGGCAAAGCTGTTAAAAGTGGTGCAACAGGTAAAATATGGAAGGTCGTAAAAAAAGAAGGCGATGCAGTAAGCAAAGGCGAAGCCATTGTGATTCTGGAATCCATGAAAATGGAAATACCTGTCGTTGCACCTGAAGCAGGGACTATAAGCTGTATTTTGGTTGGAGAGGGAGATTCTGTTGAAGCAGGACAAGATATTGCGATGGTGGCACCTGAGCAATAGAAAGAGAGGTCGGATATGAGTTACGTATTTGAAACTCTGGAGAATTTGGCAAGACAGACTGCTTTTGGGAGCCTGACCATAGGAAATTTTGTGATGATTATTGTAGCATGTGCGTTCATGTATCTTGCTATTGCAAAGCAATACGAGCCGCTGCTTCTGCTTCCTATTTCATTTGGAATGATGCTTGTCAATATTTATCCTCCAATAATGGAGGAAGGTGGACTTCTCCATTATTTTTACATGCTGGACGAATGGACAATATTGCCCTCTCTGATTTTTCTCGGGGTTGGTGCCCTTACAGATTTTGGACCACTGATTGCAAATCCTAAGAGCTTTCTTCTTGGAGCAGCAGCTCAGTTTGGTATTTTTGCAGCGTATATTACAGCCATGGTATTTGGATTTAACGATATGGCGGCAGCTGCAATTGCCATAATTGGAGGAGCAGACGGACCAACATCCATTTTCCTCGCCATGAAGCTTGGACAAACTGAAATAATGGGACCAATTGCTGTTGCAGCATACTCATATATGTCATTGGTTCCTATAATTCAGCCACCTATCATGAAGGCACTGACCACTGAAGAGGAAAGAAAAATAAAGATGGAACAGCTGAGAACTGTTTCCAAGAGAGAAAGAATTTTATTCCCTATAATAGTAACAATTGTGGTATGCGGTCTTCTGCCATCCACAACACCTCTGGTAGGCATGCTTATGCTGGGTAATCTTTTTAGAGAAAGCGGAGTAGTTCGCCAGCTTACAGAAACAGCATCCAATGCGCTTATGTATATTGTAGTTATTTTGCTGGGTACTTCAGTAGGCGCTACAACAAGTGCAGAGGCATTCCTAAACTGGGATACAATAAAGATAGTCATTATAGGATTTTCTGCATTCTGCTTTGGAACGGCTTCCGGAGTGATTTTCGGTAAGATAATGTGTAAGGCTTCCAAAGGTAAAATTAATCCTCTTATTGGCTCAGCAGGAGTATCTGCTGTTCCTATGGCTGCACGCGTGTCACAGAAGGTGGGAGCAGAAGCAGATCCAACAAACTTTCTTCTTATGCATGCCATGGGACCTAATGTTGCAGGCGTAATAGGAACTGCAGTGGTAGCCGGCGTATTTATGGCTATCTTTGGAATTTAGAATTTGAGGTGAAACGCAATGAAAAAGCTTAGAATAACCGAGACAGCGCTTAGAGATGGTCATCAGTCACTGGCAGCAACACGTATGAGCACTCAGGATATGATTCCTATCCTTGAAAAGATGGATGAAATAGGGTACTACTCCCTTGAATGCTGGGGCGGTGCTACCTTTGACGCGTGTCTTAGATTTTTGGATGAAGACCCGTGGATTCGTCTTAGGGAAATAAAAAAGAGGGTGAAAAAAACACCTTTGCAGATGCTTCTGAGAGGACAGAATCTGCTTGGATACAGACATTATGCAGATGATGTCGTTGAATGCTTTGTGCGCAAGTCCATTTCAAATGGAATTGACATACTGAGAATTTTCGATGCTCTAAACGATCTTCGGAATTTGGAGACAGCTGTTGAGGCCGCAAAAAAAGAAGGTGGACATGTGCAGCTTGCAATGGCTTACACCACCGGCAAGGCATATACTCTTGACTACTGGAAAAAGCTAGCATCAGATATGGAAAGCATGGGAGCGGATTCAATATGCATTAAAGATATGGCAGGAATACTTCTTCCACGAGAAACAGGTAAGCTCATTACTGCACTTAAAGAGACAGTATCTGTTCCAATACAGATGCACAGCCACTGCACCTGCGGTACAGCTCCCATAGTGTACATGGAGGCAGTTGCTGCGGGTTGCGATGGAATTGATACTGCAATTTCTCCATTTGCCCATGGAACCAGCCAGCCGGCAACAGAAGTAATGGTGGAAGCATTTAAAGGAACGTGTCAGGATACGGAACTTGATCAAGTGGCACTTGCAGAGATTGCCGATTATTTCAAGCCAATAAGGGACAGATTCCTTGACGAAAAAATAATAGATCCGAAGGTAATGGGTGTAGACTTTAAAGGTCTGCTGTATCAGGTTCCCGGAGGAATGCTCTCGAATCTGGTTTCGCAGTTAAAGGAGCAGAAGGCAATGGACAAATACACTGAAGTTCTTGAGGAGATACCGAGAGTCCGTGAAGACCTTGGAGAGCCTCCTCTTGTAACACCATCCTCTCAGATAGTTGGGACTCAGGCAGTGCTTAACATTCTCAGCGGAGAGAGATATAAGCTTATTTCAAAGGAAACAAAGGGAATCTTAAGAGGAGAGTACGGAAAAACTGCGGTACCTTTTAATGAGGAGGTTGTAAGAAAAGCCATTGGCGACGAAAAGCCTATAACTATAAGACCTGCAGATCTATTGTCACCTGAAATGGAAAGCCTGGAAAAAGAAATTGCAGATTTTAAAGAAAAGGATGAAGATGTTTTAAGCTATGCTCTTTTCCCACAGGTAGCTCCGGGATATTTTAAGCGCAGGGAGGCGAAAAAAGCAGGCTTAGATCCTGATAAATTCGACTATAAAAATAAGGCTTACCCGATATAATCAAAAAGGCTATGGGTTGATTTAAGATTGTTTAGTTGTCGCTTTTTTTTCTTGTATATATATGCTATACTTGTGATATAGTTAATTGAACTTTAATGACTAACATATCGTGGAAAAGAGAATAGACCAGCTATGAGAGAAATAGACACAATAGACAAGGCCATATTAAAAAAACTGAAAGATAATGCACGAATACCGCTAAAGGATTTGTCTGCAGAAGTGTTTCTTACAACACCTGCTGTTTCCGCCAGAGTTGAAAAGCTTGAAAAAGAAGGCTTCATTAAAGGCTACCATGCCGATATCGATCTGGAGAAACTCGGATATGTGGTTAAGGCATACATTTTTATAACTGTCAGACCTGAGGATATTAAAAAGTTTCAGGAATTTGCCATGAAGCAGTCCTGCATTTTGGAATGCAGCCATATTACCGGACCATATTCCATGCTGGTTAAAGCGGCCTTCTCGAGCACTTCAATGCTGGAAAATTTTTTAGGCAAGCTGCAGAACTTCGGTAAGACTGAAACACAGGTGGTGTTTTCAACATTTATAGAAAAATAACAGGTAACAATATATGAACATAACGAAAGGCATAGACGCAAGGTGTTTAAGAACCATGCTATCTGTGCCTTTTTAAAATGCCCGGATGCGTATAATTTTTCTTCCCTTTGGAGCATCAATGGGATAGAATAAGGTATACCTAAATACGAGGAGGACGCGTTTATGTCATTCGCATCAGAAGTAAAAAATGAATTGGCCCATATAGAACCTGAGAAAAAGTGCTGCCAGCTGGCCGAAATAGCAGGTTTCTTAAGAGTAGCAGGAAGCATCGGTCTTGCAGGTCTTGGTAAATTCAAGATAATGGTTACATCCGAAAACCCCGCTGTAATAAGGCATTTTAAGAAGCTTTTGCACGACTACTTTGACATTGAAACAACACTTGAAGTAGGTGAAGGCAATTCAGTAGGCAAGAAAAGGGCATATACGATTACAATAGATGCCGCTAACAGAAGTGAACAAATCTTACGAGAGACGGGAATACTTCTGGTAAGAGAAGGTAATAACTATATTTCTGATGGCATATACAGTGGACTGGTAAGAACCAAATGCTGCAAAAAAGCATATATGAGAGGGGTTTTCATGGGCGCAGGTACCATGAGCAATCCCGAAAAGTCATATCATCTTGAATTTGTTTTAAGAACCGAAACACTGGCTAAGGATTTGAAAAAGCTGATTAATTCCTTTGTTGACCTTCAGGCAAAGGAGACAAAAAGAGGCAAATCGTATATTGTCTATATGAAAAAGGCAGACTATATAGGTGATATGCTGGGAATAATGGGTGCAGATACCCACTCCTTGACCATAGCCAATACTCTTGTCGAAAAATCCATGAGAAACAGGGTTAACAGAATGGCAAACTGCGACAATGCAAATCTTGACAGAATAGTTGAGGCCGCTATCAGACAGAGTCAGGCTGTGGAGAAGATTGAAAGCATCAAGGGTCTTGACTGGCTTCCGCCGAAACTTAAGGAAGTGGCGCTTCTCAGAAAGGAAAACCCAAGTCTCCCTATTGCTTCCATCGGCGAAATGTGTGAGCCACCTCTTTCAAAATCGGGAATTAACGGAAGAATTAAAAAAATAATGGAAATTGCTGACAAGCTGTGATTTCAATAGTCTGCTAGGATTCTGCTAAGATTTTATGGCGGAATATTGACAAAAATACACAAAAAAACATCTTTTTGGTTGATTTGGTGGTATAGTATATATTGAGGGAAAAATTTTTGTTTTTTAATCGCAGTTTTAAAACAATAAACCTACGTTAGGAGGTAAAGATTTGTTTAAAGACGAACTAAAATTAATCAAAGAAGCTGAAGCAAAGGCTGACCAGATGCGTCGAGATGCCAAGCTATCAGCGAAGACGATGGTACATGACACCAATGATGAAGCCAACAGAAGGGTTGAAGAAGCCTTTGCTGTTGAGAAACAGAAGTGTCAGGCTTTGATTGATGAAGGACAGCGTATTGCGAAGGAACTTTATGATGGCATATTAAAAGATGCTGATAATATTTGTGAAGCTCTTGAAAAACAGGCTGCTGACAATCAGGCAAAAGCCATCAAGTTAATAACAGAAAGGATAGTGGGTTCAAGTGTCAATCGTTAAAATGCAAAAGGTTGCAATAATCGGACTTGACGAACACAAGGAATCCATTATGACACGCCTCATGGATTTTGGAGCTGTTGAGCTTACTGATCAGAAATCCAAGCTAGCTGATGAAGAATTACAGAGTTTAGTGCTGGCAGATGAAGCACAGGAAGCGGCAGCAGAATTGGATTTGAAAATCAATCAGGCAGAAGCGGCATTATCCTTCCTTGAAAAGTATGATAAGGCGAAAGCACCGCTTTTCAAGACAAGGAGAGCAATAAGCAAGGCCGCCGGTGATAAAATCAAGGCCCGTCAGCAGGAAGCAGAAGCTGACATTCTTGAAGTATTGCAACTTGAAGAAAAGCTAAGAGACACAAAGGAACAGATCAACAAGCTGGAGCAGGATGGCATAATGCTTGAACCATGGAAGGAATATGACCAGCCTCTTGAAGCAGTTGAAACCACAAAGACCATTACAAAGCTGGGGGTTGTACCTGCAGCAGTTGACGCAAAGGCTCTTGTGGAAGAGGTTGATGATATTCCTGGAGTAGTTATTAAGATTGTCAATCAGGACAAGGACTTAAGCTACATCGGACTTATGTGTCTTAAGAGTGTGGGAGAGCAGACCTTCGATTTGCTGAAACAGAGAGGTTTTACAGAAATCTCCTTCAGAGAATTTAAAGGATCTGTAACAGAAAACTTAACAAGAATTGAAAAAGAAAAAGATGTATTACAGAAAAAAATAAACGAGATCGAAAACGAAGTTTCCCTTAAAGCTTCTTTAAGAAAACCAATTGAAGATTACTGCGATATTATGACTATTGCAGCAGATAAGGAAAAGATTAAGTCTAATTTCTTAAAGACAGAAAAGACATTCTACATGGAAGGATGGGTTCCTTCAAGATTAGTTAAAGATGCAGAGAAAATCCTGCAGGACACAGGATGTTACTATGCATTTAGCGAACCTGGAGAAGAGGATGAAGTTCCGGTTCTTCTTGATAACAAGAACTTCTTCGTTCCTTTCGAATCTATTACTGAAATGTATTCCCTTCCGGCGTACAAGGGTTTTGACCCAACCAGCATCTATGCAGCCTTTTATGCAATCTTCTTCGGCATGATGCTAAGTGATGCAGGTTATGGAATCATTATGACACTGGCATGCTTTATCGTTCTTAAGAAGTTCAATTTGGAAGGAACTACCTTTAAGATGATAAAACTGTTCTTCTACTGCGGTATTTCTACTACGGTCTGGGGAGCACTCTTCGGAGGCTGGTTCGGTGATTTTGTTCCGGTCTTTGCGAGAACTATCTTAGGCAAAGAAGTTTTAATCAAGCCACTGTGGTTCAATCCGCTGGATGACCCGATGAAGCTGTTAATATTCTCACTTGCCTTAGGGGTAGTACACTTGTTTATCGGTATGGGAATTAAAGCATATATGCAAATAAAAGAAGGCAAATGGTTTGATGCAATATGCGATGAAGGATTCTGGTATTTGACAATAATCGGTCTTATCGGATGGCTTGCAGGAGGAATGATTCTGCCTGGCCTGACCAAAGTTGGAATGTACATGGCTATTATAGGAATGGCAGGACTTCTCCTTACAGGAGGAAGACACAACAAAGGCTTTGGTAAGATTACAGGTGGACTTGGAAATCTGTACAACATTACAAGTTACATGTCCGACATTTTATCTTATGCAAGACTTCTTGCACTTGGCCTTGCCACAGGAGTAATCGCTCAGGTAGTAAACACAATGGGTTCACTCTTTGGCGGCGGAGTAGTAGGATTGATTATACTTATTGTGGTATTTGTAGCTGGTCACACCCTTAACCTTGCTATCAATGCACTTGGGGCATTTATTCATGCCAGCAGACTGCAGTATGTAGAATTCTTCGGAAAGTTCTATGAAGACGGCGGTGAGCCTTTCAATCCTTTCCGCAAGAAAACAAAATATATCAGAATTGACCAAGAGGAGGAATAAAAAAATGAATATGATTGATGGAAATACATTAGCTCTATTAGGCGCTGCAATCGCAGCTTTAGCAGGTATTGGAAGTGCTATGGGTGTTGGTATCGCAGGACAGGCTGCATCAGCAGTTTTAGCAGAAGACCCTAAGAAGTTCGGTAAGACTCTTATCTTACAGGCTCTTCCTGGTACTCAGGGTATCTATGGTTTGATTATTTCATTCCTTGTTATGCAGAAGATAGGTCTTTTAGGAGGCGCAATGGTTGAATTAACAATGGCACAGGGCGCATACTTCCTAATGGCAGGTATTCCAATCGGTTTAGTAGGTATCTGGTCAGGTATTGCACAGGGCAAGGCAGCAGCTGCAGCTCTTCAGTTAACTGCAAAGAGACCGGATCAGATGGTTAAAGGTATCATTTATACAGCGATGGTAGAAACATATGCGATTTTCGCACTATTAGTTTCAGTTCTTATCTGGTTAAGAATCGCAATCTAATTGTCCCGAAAGGTGGATGAATTATGGGTATTGAAAAGATTACAACAGCAATTGTTGATGAAGCGACTGCTGAGTGTGAACAGATTCTCAATGTTGCCAATGTTAAGTGCGAGGCAATAATGAGAGAATTAGAAGAAAGAATAAAGATTGAAACTGAAGTTGCTGTAAATGGAGCTAAAGAAGAAAAAGATAAGATAATAAGCAGAAGAAAGTCAGTTGCAGATATCGACAGCAAGAAGAAAATCCTTGCTAAAAAGCAGCAGCTGATTAACAAATGCTTTGACGATGCTGTAACTCATATTTTAAACCTTCCTGAAGGCGAATATGTTGAGTTCTTAACAGATTTAGGCAAAAATACGGGATTTACCGAAGGAAGCCTTATCTTCAACAAAGAAGAGAGGGAAACAATAGGTCCTAAGGTTGTCTCTGCTCTTACAGCAGCAACCGGCGGTAATTTCGATTTATCATCGGAAACGAGAAATTTTAAGGGCGGATATGTACTTCAGAAGGGTCAGGTCTTCATTGACAACTCTGTGGAGTCAGTAATTCAGGAAAAGAAAAATGAATTGACAGGAGAAGTTGCTAATATACTTTTTCCGCCTGAAAATTAAGGAGAATGTTTTATGAGTAAATACAGAGAAGACTCATATATATTTTGCGCCTCACTTATGAGAGCAAGCGAAAACAACTTCCTTCCAAAGGCTGAATTGCTGAAGGCTGCAGAAGCAAGAGACGTAAGCGAAGCCATGAATATCGTTTCCGCATACGGTTACGGAGACGGCAAAGCATTGGAAAATCCAAGAGATTTCGTAAAGGTATTAAACGATGCTGAAGAAGAAGCATACCAGTTTGTTTTTTCTGCATTGCCTGAAAAGGATGAACTGGAGTTTTTAAAGCTTACAAAGGATTATCACAACGCTAAGGCAATCCTAAAGGCGGAATTTTTAGGAATCAGCCCTCAAAGCTATCTTGTAAAGGGCGGTATCTATGAAGCTGAAAGTCTTGTTGAAATGATAAAGGACAGGAACTTCGTATTCCTTTCAACAGAAATGAAGGAAGCCATAGCTGAAACCATCGAAGTTTTCGGCAAGGGACGCGATCCTCAGGAAGTTGATATCATCATGGACAAGGCATGCTACCGTGAGATGTACAGAAGAGCCAAAGATTTCGGCAATGATTTTATCCTTGGATATGTAAGGCTTCTGATAGACATCCTCAATGTTACAACTTTCGTAAGACTGAAGCAGATGAATAAGCCGTGGAACTTTTTCCAGAAGGTTTTCCTCGAAGGAGGAAATATCAGAGAAGATGTCTTTGTAGCAGGCTATGAAGAAAATTATCAGCAGCTTGCAGACAGATTCGCGCCATATGGCTTTGAACAGATTATGGAAAAGGGAGCTGTAGCTGCCAGAGATGAAAATAGCTTTTCGCTGATGGAAAAATTGTGCGACAACATGATAATTGAATATATCAGGGACTCAAAGTTCGTAACCTTTGGAATTGAGCCTGCGGCAGCGCATCTCATTGCAAAGGAAAGCGAAATTAAGAATCTCAGAATGATTCTAAACGGCAAAATCGCTGGCACTCCTTTTGAAGTGATTGAAGAAAGAATGAGGGAAACTTATGTATAAGATTGGCGTAATTGGAGATAGAGAAAGTGTTCTTGGCTTCAAGGCTGTCGGTTTGGATGTTTTCCCTTGTGACAGCTCAGAGGAAGCAAAAAAAGTACTTAGTAAGGTAGTTAAGGATGATTACGCTATCATATATGTTACGGAGCAGCTGTATCAGGATATGACAGAGGAAGCATCTGAATATATAGACCGTAAGCTGCCTGCAATTATTCCTGTTCCAAGCAAAGACGGAACTCTTGGAATCGGCGTACAGGGAGTTAAGAAGTCTGTAGAACGTGCCGTTGGCGCGGACATCCTATTTGGAGGTGAATAAGACAAATGAGTCATGGAAAAGTAGTAAAAGTATCAGGTCCATTAGTAGTTGCATCAGGTATGCAGGATGCCAACATGTTCGACGTAGTGCACGTTGGTGATCAGGGTCTGATTGGTGAAATAATTGAAATGAGAGGCGACAACGCTTCCATTCAGGTATATGAAGAAACTGCAGGTATTGGACCTGGAGCACCTGTTGTATCAACAGGAGCACCCCTTTCTGTAGAACTTGGTCCCGGCCTTATTGAAACCATGTACGATGGTATTCAGAGACCTCTTGAAGCAATGAGAGAGCAGGCAGGATCAAATATTACAAGAGGTATCAAGGTGCCTTCACTTTCCAGAACAAAAAAATGGGCATTTGTTCCTAAGGTTTCTGTTGGTGATGAAGTTGAAGCAGGCGATATCATCGGTACTGTTCAGGAAACAGTTATCGTTGAACAGCGCATCATGGTTCCTGTTGGAATCAAGGGTAAGGTTGAATCTATCGAAGAAGGCGAATTCACTGTAGAAGAAACTGTTTGTACAGTAAGAAC
>JAQXRN010000231.1 GCA_029218545.1 Bacillota bacterium
TCCTTCTCATCATGAAATATTTGGCAACGCAATATTTGAGGGAGCGATGACAAAATCGAATATTGTAGCAACAAATGTTCTTCCTTTGGATGAATTTGGATTTTCAGAGAATGCTATTCCAATAAATCCTGATGATGTTGATGATATCCGTTCCGCAATAATGAAAGCCTACAATAGAGATATAGATGAGCAATTTGCGGAGTACGTAAAGCAAAAGTATTCACTGAATGCAATTTTTAAAGAACATATAAAAGTATATAATAGGATATGAGTTTTCTGAGGCGAGTGTTTAGAATATGTTATTCCAAATGGCAATATTTGATGCAGATAAAGGCATGGGGGCAACAGTATCAAAAATGCCTTCGGGAATCTTATTTTGCTAAACAAGTATTGCCACTTGAGCAGCTGTCTTTGAACAAGGTACTAATCTTGTGTCCTCATGCTGATGATGAATGGATAGGTTGCAGTTCAATAATCAAAACATGTAAGACCGTGGATGTATTGTATTATCGTTTATATGGTTACAATACTAATGAAGATAATCGACTAGTTAGAGATCAGGAAATCAAACAATGTTCTTGCGATAATCATTTCACATTGATAACATCGGATTGTATTGATAGCACACTCTCTGAATTGTTAGCAAAGAATCAATATGATGCTATTATAGCTCCGTCACCCATTGATTGGCACTGGGAACACAGATATGTTTTTGATACATTAGTGGAGGCTCTGTCAACCATTTCATTTCCTGTAGAATATCAAGTATTACTATATCATATATCAGTGCCCTGTGTCGAATCAAATGAAGTATATGCCTCATATTTAGATGAGAATGTTCAGATATATAAATGGCGATATTTTGATTCGAACTACGTTTCACAGAAGATGCCAGACAAAAGATATATGCTCCAAGAAAGATTAAATGCAATCAATACGGGTTATTACGCTGCTGAATTATTTAAGAAAATATCTACACAAGAATTGTTAATGCTTTCAGGATACATTCACAATAGTAACAACATAGAATTCTTGGATTCGTTGAAGTCCAAAATCAACAATATTTACTCAATTAGGAAGGTTGGTGAACAGCTTAATTATGAGCGAAACAGTTAAAAAATACATACTTTTAGCACTTGCATTGTTGTTGACAGGTAATTTGTTTTTCAACATTACCTCTAGCCTGGTGCTTTCCTTTATTATCATTGTTGTGCAATTGCTTTGTTTGCGCAAGGAAGATTCTACTTTCATTTTCCTATTGCTGGGCTCAACATTTGGAGCTTTTTATGCTCAAAATGGTGTTCGTTTTGTAGGATCTGTGCTAATATGGGGCTCTGCTTTAATCTTGCTTGCTGATTTATTGAAATATAAACGACATTGGTATACCCATTACTATCCATTGGCGTTTTTTATATTTGTTATCATTATCTCGATATTAACCACGAGCGGTGGAACATATAGCTCAGAGAAGTTTATATCAATGATAATGAATGTGATACCCTATACAATAGCATTTACACATTTACTGCTTTATCGGGAAAAACACTCCTTTACTCATATTGGTCTTATGTTTGTCTTGTTCAGCATATTCCTTCTAGGTTTTATGAATGAACAGATGGGCGTTAAGGTCAATCTCAATACATTATTATTTTCTTTTGCAGGATTCAGAGTGGACATAAATGAGTATCTTGGTGGCGATAAAGATGTGTTCCATGTTAGTTATCAGAGTATCGGGATTCATGGGTGTTTGGGTTTGATTTATACTTTGTTCTCATCTGAAAAGGAATCGAAACTGTTTAAAACTTTGGTAATCGTTCTTTCCACATTAGTAGTGTGGTATGCTGCCGCTCGGCAAGCACTCCTTTTGTTTGTAGTGATTATTCTATCATATTTTGTCATATATAAAGGCCTTTCTATCAAGAATGTCTTTATTGTATCATTGCTGGTTTTGGGTGGATATGTCCTTCTTCAAAATTTAGACTCTGACTCTCTGAGCTTCCTTATGGGCTCCACTGAGGGAAAGAATTCAGCTCGTGATAGGATTATGCAGGATGCTATGAGCCAATTCTATCAACATCCAATCTTCGGCGTTGGATTTGGAAGATTCTATCATATGGGAGAATATGGTTGTAACGAACATAATTTATTCGTAGAGTTGTTGACAGAATTGGGTATTATAGGCTTTCTGATATTTATTATCTTGTGTGTTAAACCTTTATTGGCTTCGTATAATTTTGTAAAACATCATATTCAAACCTACGCTCCTTTTATTCTTTTATTATTATCATATTTTTTAAGGTCTATGGTTAGCTCGGATCTTAGAGAGACTGTAGTTATCCTTATTCTTGCGCTATGCATTCAAATGGGCAAAAAATATAAAATTACAACAGCATGAGTAGAACATCTTTTATTTACCTGAATACGAAGCATTATGATGGGACTGTTTTCGTTACACAGATTGCAGATTGGCTGAGACTATATAGCGAGAATGGAATTACATTTATGTATTTTCATCAATTCTATGGTAAAGAGTTTTTTAGGACTGACTGGAAGAAAAGCCACTTGGAAAAGATTCGCACAGTGATTCCTCAGATTGAGAATGTCTCCATTACGTTACCTGAGAAGTTCTTCTTCCCTAGAGTAAATGCATACCTTCTAAACAGAATTATTAATACAAAGTGCAAAGGTTCTGATAGGGTTGTTATTTTTTCTCGAATGCTTTATGGCAAAGAGATTAAGATTCTGAAGCGTTTATCATCAAAAGAAATAGTTTTCATTTATGATGCAAGAGGGGCTTCGAAGGCAGAACATGAGTATGACCTTACAAAAAAAGGGATGAACAAAGTTCAGCTGCAGAAACTACTTAATCATATTTCAGAAGTGGAACGTGACGCTGTAGTAAATGCCGACAGAATATTTTGCGTATCTAATGTGTTGATGAAATACTTATCACAAGAGTATGGGGTAAACGAGGATAAATTCTTTATTTATCCATGTCTATCCGACTCAAATAAGTTTTATTATTCTCAAACATTGAGGGAGAATATGCGAGAAAAGCTCGGATATAATTCAAATGCTCATGTGTATCTATATTCGGGTGGATTAAAGAATAAATATCATCTGGTCGGAGAAACCCTAGAATTTCTAAACAACGTTGCGAAAAATGATAAGGAAGCACGGTTCCTTTTCCTTTCAAAAGATGAATATGATGAAAATGAGTTGCTTAAAGATTATTCGTATTTAAAAGGGAAGATTACTGTAAGATGTGTACCGAATGAAGAAGTAGTGAATTATCTTAACGCTGCAGATTTTGGACTATTATTCAGGGATAATGTCATTATGAACAATGTCGCGTCTCCATCTAAATTTGCAGAATATATTCTTTGCGGTCTTCCGACCATAATTTCGGAGGGCGTTGGAGATTATTCAGAGTTATGTGTAAAAGAAAATCTTGGTATAAAGATTAAGGATTTTAAATTAACAGAGGCTGATGCAAACCGCCTAATTGAGAATGATTTTTCTCGCGAAAAGATAGCATTTTTTGGTTCGCAGAATTTATCGAAGCAGTCCAGACTTCCACAAATACTTATGGAATTTAAGAGGTATCAATGAAAATACTAAGTGCTTTCGCCCATAATGTCGTATTACTTCCCGGATGGCACACGAAACGTCACATTGTTGTCATAGAAAGCGATGATTGGGGCAGTATTCGAATGCCTTCAAAAGAGGCGTATAATGCCCTTCTAAAGAAAGGGATAAGAGTTGATAGGGATCCATACTGCAGATATGATGGTCTTGCAACAAAAGAAGATTTAGCCAATCTCTTTGAAATATTGGACTCGGTCCGGGATATGAATGGTAATCCTGCTGTACTTACGGCAGACTCTGTTGTAGTTAATCCTGACTTTGAAAGAATCAGGGGAACAGACTTCACCAGATATTACTATGAGCTGTTTACCGAAACTCTAAAGAAGAGCCCAAGGCATGAGGGGGCTTTTGATATGTGGAAAGAAGGTATGGAAAAAGGCTTTTTCCATCCACAATTTCATGGCCGCGAACACTTGAATGTAAAGAAGTGGATGAAGACACTTCAAGGTGGCCATAAATCTACTTGTCTTGCCTTTGATTACGGTTCATTCGGGCTAACATCATCAGTTGACCCCTCTGTCCGGAATAACTATATGGGTGCGTTCAATTCGGGTCTTGATGAGGACATTTTTGATTATAAAGGAATCTTATGGGATGGATTAGAGATTTTTGAGAGAATCTTCGGGTATCGCTCAGAATCGTTCATTGCAACCACCTACACCTGGAGTCCGAAGATTGAACAATATCTGAAGGAATATGGAGTAAAGTATCTGCAGGGATTGGTTACTCAGAAAATCCCACATGGAGATGATTGTGATATTGAATTCCGTAAGAGGAGTTTTCAAGGTGCCAAAAGCAGAGATGGGTTAATTTATTTAATGAGGAATGCATTCTTTGAGCCATCACAGTACCCGAGTCTTGATCCGGTTGATGAGTGCTTACACCGAATTAATCTTGCTTTTCGTTGGGGAAAGGCTGCTGTAATCTGCGCCCATCGACTCAACTTTATTGGTTCGATAGATAAAACTAATACGGATAGGAATCTCCCAATGTTTAAGGAATTATTGCAACGGATTGTTAAACAATGGCCAGATGTTGAGTTTATGTCATCAGATAAATTAGGCCACATTATCGAAGAGTCATGATAAAAGATAGATTATCTTATAAGGCTTATTTGCATTATGAATCAGATATTTACAACCCATCCAAACTAGGGGCTGGTAAATCAGTGGTATATAGAATATTTACGCCGCCAGCGTTTGCATTTCTCAAATCGCTACGCAGTCTTGAGTACCACTACAATACCCCTGGTATGTATCACAAATTATTATTGCCTTTCGTTTATTGGAGATATTTAAAATTATCTCAGAAAGCCGGCATTTCGATCTCAAAAAACTCCTGTGAAAAGGGACTTACTCTATATCATTTCGGAAGTATTGTCGTAAATGCCGCAACCCGAATAGGCCGTAATTGTTGTATAATGAATAATGTTAACATAGGAGCCAATGCGGGCAGCTCAAAAGCTCCAAAAATTGGAGACAATGTTTATATCGGCCCCGGAGCGGTAATATACGGAGAAATTGAGATTGCCGATGGGTGCTACATAGGTGCAAATGCCGTAGTGAACAAATCTATTTTGGAACCACATGCTGTTATTGCTGGAGTTCCAGCAAAGGTTATAAAGTTTGAACAGGAGAACTGGTGGCAAAAGAATAATATGAACAGAGAACTATAATGAAATTACTCATTGTAAATGATCAATTCGAAAACGGAGGAGCCGGCCGTGTTACTGCAACAATGTGCTGCGAATTGTCCAAGAGAGGATATGATATTGAGATAATTACAGACAATATCAACTTCTCTATCAGTTATACTTTGCCGAAACACATCAGAATTCATTCAGTAGAATTCATTAGTAAGAAGACGGGAACACTTGCAAGAGTTCTTTCTCTCTTCGATACGGCAAAGAAGATTCGGCTACTTATTAAGAATGTAAACCCCGATTTAATATTGGCAATTCAAGGGAATGGTTATATCCGAACTTTCATAGCAAACAGAGGAACTGGAATTCCTATTATTGCAGTTGATCATACCTCGTTTGAGAGAAAGATGGATATAATAAATACCTTCACCCGGCACTACCTTTACCAATTCGCTGATGGCCTTTCTATCCTCACTAAAAGAGACGAGAAACTTCTTGGTAAGAAGTATCCTCATAAAAGAGTTATTTATAATCCCCTGACATATCCATTACTTCAAGATAAGACAACAAGGGAGAAAACGGTTCTCTGTGTGGGGCGATTTGATATTTGGAAGATAAAGGGATTTGATTTGATTATAGATATATGGTCTGACCTTCATACCAGGTATCCTGATTGGAAACTGGTATTTGCCGGTACCGGAAAAGATGAGACTGTCAACTATATCAAGAGTTTAGTAAGGGAGCGTCACTTGGATTATTCCACTCTGTTCCTTGGACAGGTCAATGATATGAAGACGCTGTATTCTCATTCGGGGATATTCGCTCTCCCATCCAGGATAGAGGGTTTCCCTATGGTTCTTCTTGAGGCGATGTCGCAAGGATGTCCTTGTGTGGCATTCAATGTAGGTGGGGCTTCGGAAGAAATGATTGAGAAAGGGGCTGGCTATGTGATTACTGATGGAGATATTGAATCTTTCAAAAATGCATTATCAGAGTTAATGGGGGATGAAGATAAGCGGAATGCCTATTCTCAAAAGGCCATAAAGTCTGCTTCAAGATTTACAGTAGAATGCTTTGGTGATGCTTGGGAGCGAATGATAAAAGACACATTTCAACAATAACAACACGATGAACATATTTATCTGTGCCGTCCAGTTCAAGGGAGGGTCTCTTCAGGTGGTGATATCTCTAATTAAGGAGTTTGTGAAGTTTCCTGAGAATAACTATTATGTGGTTATGAGCAGGGAGGTGAAGAGGCAGTTGCAAGGGATTGAGTTCCCCGGCAACTTTCGTTTCTATGATCTGCCATATCCATCCAAAATAAGATTACTCAACTCTTATCTTAGAGGTGCTTACCTTTCGAAGATAGAGAAGGAGTCTAACTGCGATTGTGTGATTTGCTCTTCCGGACCGGTTTATTGGACACCCCAGAAGCCGATGTTGCTTGGCTACAATCTGCCGCATCTCATCTATCCTGAGTCACCCTATTTCAAGCGTATTCCATTGTGGATGCGACTTCGTTGGAAAGTGAGATGGGCAACCCATATTGCAAGGTATAAAAAGGAGGCTGCTGCCATATTTGTACAGACAGAGGATGTTAATCAACGGTTAAGCAGAATATTGAAGGAGATACCTATTTATACCATCTCCAACACCTACAACAATGCATACGACCTTCAGAAAGAGTATCCCAATAAACTTCCATCAAGAACAGAGGGTGAAATAAGGCTATTGACTATTTCTGCTTATTATAAACATAAGAACTTTGAAATCATCCCGAAGACGATAGAGGTATTGAAGTCAAGAGGCATTACAAATGTGAAGTTCGTAGTGACACTGCCGGACGAACAATTCAAGGAAGCATTTGGAGACAGTCCTTCTCCCCATATTATCAATGTAGGCTTTGTACCTACTCTCGAAGGTGCCTCGCTTTATAAGGAGTGTGACTTCATGTTCCTCCCTACACTTCTGGAATGTTTCTCTGCCTCATATGCTGAGGCGATGGTGATGAAGAAACCAATCCTTACTTCAGACCTTGGCTTCGCTCATACTGTATGCAAGGATGCGGCTGTTTATTTTGATCCCGATGATGCCCATGATGTGGCAGATAAGATTATCAAATTAATGAACTCTCCCGAGAAACAAGTGGAACTCGTGTCAAAGGGTATGGAACAACTCAGCCAATTCGGCTCTGCGCAACAACGGGCTATCAAGATACTTGAACTCTGTAAAGAAATTACGAAATAATGAAAAAAAGTGTATTATTGGTTAATCAGAGTTCTGGTTACCTAATGATTGACATTGTCAATGCGTATGTCCAATCAGGGAAATACGACAAGGTGGAGCTGTTTGCCGGGCAGATTAATATCCGGCCATCAGTCCCGGATTCATCCGTTCGAGTGATTAAGACCATTAAGTACAACAAGGATAATACCCTAAAGCGGTTAATTACTTGGATTGGTGCATTTGTACATTTGTTATGGGTTGTGTGGTGCAGGGGAAACAACTGCCAATTGGTTTTGGTCTCCAATCCTCCCCTTACTGTATTTGTTCCGCTGTTTACGCGAAAAAAGTTCAGTTTTGTGGTTTATGACCTCTATCCCGATTCCTTGTTCTCTCAAGGCTTTATCAAGAAGAATTCAGCTATAGGCCGCTGGTGGACGAATGCAAACAAGAAAGTGTTTTCTAAAGCTGATTGTGTATTTACCCTTAGCGAGGACATGAAGAAGGCCGTGGCTCAATATGTGAGTGAGGATAAGATCAAAATAGTCTATAATTGGGCTCATAATGAACACATGAAGCCCATCGTGAAAATAGAAAACATGTTCCTTGCCAACCACAATCTGCAAGACAAGTTCATTGTACTTTATTCGGGTAATATGGGTATGACGCACGACATTGATATCATGGTGGACGTTGCTAACCACTTGAAGGATAATCAGCGAATCCATTTCCTTTTTATTGGCGAAGGAGCTAAGAAACCGATAATTGAGAAGAAAATCACAGACTACGGATTGACAAATTGCACTGTTTTGCCTTTCCAGCCTTTGGACGTGTTGCCATATTCCATGGGTGCTGCTGATATAGCAGTCGTTACTACTGATGCAAAGCAGTCGGGGCTGTCTGTCCCGAGCAAAACATACACCTATCTCGCTACAGGTGCCACATTATTGTGCCTTGCAGCTGACAATACGGAACTGGGCAAAATGACGAAGGTTCATTGTGTGGGCAAATGCTTCGGACGTGAAAATATGGATGGAATCGTGGATTTCATATCTACCCTTGAAAAAGACAAAGATTTACTCGCTGAGTATAAGGAAAACTCACG
>JAQXRN010000232.1 GCA_029218545.1 Bacillota bacterium
AGCTTGGTTTTGAAGTGGATGAGGGTGCAGATGAAGGAGAACGTATTTCATGCAAGGGAAAGTGCAGCGGGGGCAGGATAACCCTCCCTTATCCAAGCGTGGGGGCAACGGAAAACCTTGTTATGGCTGCTTTGTCAGGTAATTCTGATACCATAATTGAAAATTGTGCTATTGAACCAGAAATTGCGGACTTGCAGGGGTTTTTGAGAACCATTGGTTTTCAGGTGTTCGGTGCAGGCACAGATACGATTTTTGTTAAGGGAAGCGGGGAGGAAATGAAAGGCTTTTCCGGTGCGGAGGGGATGTATTTTATTTTGGAGGACCGAATTGAGGCGGCCACGTACATGAGCGCTGTTCTTGGCACAGGAGGAAGGGCAGTGTTCAGGAATATCAGACCGGAAATAATGAAGGCGGTTCTTGATGTCTTTGAAAGAATGGGTGCGCAAATAAGGACTTGCGACGGAATGATTGAACTGTGGTCAAGAGGAAGACTGAAAAGCCCCGGTATTGTAATAACACAGCCTTTTCCGGGATTTCCTACGGATTGCCAGCCTCAGCTTATGAGTATCGCCTCTACGGCAACAGGGTTAACCACCATAAGAGAGGAAATATTTGATAGCCGTTTTACTCATAAAAATGATTTGAATAAAATGGGTGCGGATATTGAAACTTGCGGCAAAAATGCTATAATAAAGGGTAGCAAAAAATTAGATGGAAAAAGGGTAAAGGCACTGGATTTGAGAGGCGGTGCAGCACTTGTCATTGCCGGGCTTATGGCAGAAGGAGAAACGGTGGTTGAAGATGCCTTTCATATTCATAGAGGATATGAGGATTTTGAAAAGGGGATTAGGTCATTAGGTGGATATATTGAAACAAGAAGAACATAAACGAAGAAAGAGAAGGGTTAGTCCTCTTAAAAAAATACTTATAGTGCTCGGTATTGCCATTTTAGTTTTTGCAATTTCGGCAACACCTTTTTTTAACGTGAAGAAATTTACTGTTGACGGCGGCCAATACTACAGCGAAGAGGAAATTCTGGTAATGGGAAACTGCAAGACAGGCAGGAACATTTTCTGGGGTTCCAATCTGAAGGATATAGAGACAAGGCTTTTAAAAGATTCCTATATTGAAAGCGTTAAAATCAAAAGAAAGCTTCCGGATATTGTTCAGATTTCAGTTAAAGAGAGAACGCAGGTTGCAGCTGTAATGTACGGCAACAACTTTGTAGTTATTGATGATAGTGGACTTGTGCTGAGAAAAACCGAGGTAGAACCGCAGGTTACTTTAGTGCAGGGGCTTACCATCAGCAAGATAGAGGTAGGAGTGCCTATAGAAGTTGAGGAAAAGGTAAAGCTCAGACAGACCCTGGAACTGATTAATACAGCAAACTCTCACGATATGTATTTTACAAAGGTGGTTATGACCAAGGCGGGAGTCAATGCTTATGTACTGGAAAACCTTATCTGTCAAGGCTCTCCACAGAATATTATGGAGGCCCTGAAGAATGAGAGCGTTCAAAAAGTGGTAGCATCTCTTTTTGAGAAAAACATTGAGAGAGGTGTTATAAAAATCAGCGGTGGAGAGTATATTTCTTTCAATCCGTCGGTTGAATAGGACTGTGTTTTATGATACAATATCTAGGATAATTGGGAAATCCAAGGAGGAAGGATAAAAATGCTACAGATTGAAACTGAAATGGAAAAAGCTGCAGTTATAAAAGTCATCGGTGTCGGTGGCGGCGGATGCAATGCGGTTAACCGTATGGTGGAAGCCGGCCTTCAGGGTGTAGAATTTATAGCTGTTAATACAGATAGACAAGCGTTAAACAGATGTTTAGCAGAAACAAAGATACAGATAGGTGAAAAGCTCACTAGAGGGCTTGGTGCAGGTGCAAATCCTGAAGTCGGACAGAGAGCTGCCGAAGAAACACTGGACGAAATCACTGCTCTTATGGAAGGTGCAGATATGATTTTCGTAACAGCAGGTATGGGAGGCGGAACAGGAACCGGAGCTGCTCCAATCATTGCTAAAGCGGCAAGGGATATGGGGATTCTTACAGTAGGGGTTGTTACCAAACCGTTTTCCTTCGAAGGTGCTAAGAGAAGAAAGCAGGCAGAACTTGGAGTCAGCTTCCTGAAGAGATATGTGGATTCACTGGTAGTAGTACCTAACGACAGATTGCTGCAGAACTGCGAAAGAAACACTTCCATGCTTGAAGCCTTCAAGATGGCAGATGATGTGCTGAGACAGGGTGTACAGGGCATCTCAGATCTGATTTCTGATTTTGCACTGATAAACGTAGACTTTGCTGATGTTAAGTCTGTAATGACTGACAGAGGCCTTGCACATATGGGTACAGGCCGCGGCAAGGGCGAAACTAGAGCAAAGGATGCAGTCAAGTCTGCAATCGAAAGTCCGCTTCTTGAAACATCCATCGCTGGAGCTAAGGCAATTCTCTTATATGTTGCAGGCGGTTATGACTTAGGAATGCTTGAAGTAAGCGAAATTGCCGGCATGATTGAAGAACAGGCTGACAGAGACTGCATACTTATCTTTGGTGCGGCTGTAAGCGA
>JAQXRN010000233.1 GCA_029218545.1 Bacillota bacterium
GTGCAGATGCAGAACTGATTAGGTATTTTGATATGCATAATGAGAAAAGGGCAGTTCATCACTCTCATTTGTATAATTTCTTTCATAATCCCACTTTTCTGTTTAATCTGTTATTCAATTTTCGGAGAACGCTAAAATTAAGAGGGAAAAGTGTTTTGACGGATAGAGCATTTCAGAATTTTCATAAGCAGTTTTTAATAACGTCAAATGAACCGTATTATTCTTATAATGACTTAATTGAAGCAAATACAAGATACAATGGATTTGTCACTGGAAGCGATATGGTTTGGACACCTATTGGTCAGAACCTGCCAGCATATTTTTTGCAATTTGCAGATAATGGGAAACGATTTTCATATTCCCCGAGTTTGACGGGAACGCAAAAGTTTTCTGAAGAACAGCATAGTCGGATTCAGAAGTATATCCGAGAGATGGATATAATTTCTTGTCGAGAAAGAGAAGGTGTGGACTATGTCCAAAAGAATGTTGAGAAAGAGGCTACCCTTACTCTAGATCCAACTCTATTGTTTGATAAATTATCTTGGGCATCTCATTTGAATCTTTCAATTGATAAGAAGTCGGACCCCTACATTCTCTGTTATATGTTTGATGAACTTTCGAAAGTTCATAAGGCAAACATATCCTCTTATGCAAAGAAGTATGGTTATCAGATTAGATATGTACCAATGACAATGGCACAACGCGAGTATGAGATTGATCATGGGTATATTTGCGGATATGGGCCGAGAGAATTTGTAGAACTATTTCTCAATGCAAGTTTTATAATAACTAATACGTATCATGGATTAATGTTTTCATTGATATCGGAAACTCCCTTTGCCTTGATACATAGGGAAAGTAACAATCAGTGGAAATCCAATGAAGAGCGCATGTCCAATATTTTGGATTTGCTAAATCTATCTGTGAGATATATTGATGCTAATACGAGTATTCCTGATTCGTTCTTCGAATTAGATTATCATATAATTAATCAGATTATTGAGAGAGAGCGGAAAAAGTCGTTATCGTTTCTTTCGAAGATTGTTGAAGCAGCATCTTGTCAAAAATTAAGTGATAGACCTCAGATTCATCATGTGTCTGAACTTTCTACTAAGGATTGTACTGGTTGCGGATTATGTTCTTCCACTTGTCCATTTTCTGCAATATCTATGATCAATGATGATGAAGGATTCAGAATTCCTCTAGTAAATACTGATATATGTAGGCAATGTCATAAGTGTGTTTCAATTTGTCCATCTATTAATGAGAAACCATATTCTCACCTTCCGATTGCAGCATATGCGGCTGTTTCAAAAGACTGTTTAGTGAGTGATTCAGCGAGTGGTGGCGCTTTCGTTACGATTGCTCGTTATTTCATTGAAATCCTAAATGGGGTTGTATATGGGGCTGTTTTTGATGATAATCTGCACTGTGTTCATGTTAGAGCATCTACAATGGAAGATGTAAAAAAGATGCAGAATAGCAAATATGTGCAAAGCAACATCGAAGTTACATATGCGCATATCAAAGAAGACTTACATAGTGGAAGACATGTTCTATTTACTGGTACACCTTGCCAAGTAGCTTCTGTTCTGTCCTACATGGGAGGTCCATCAGATTTATTGTTCACGGTCAGTTTGATATGTCATGGTGTACCAAGTCCTGGTTATTGGAGTAAGTATATCGACGAAACATACAAAGGAAAATTGAAAGAATTTAAGTTCCGGAATAGAAATAACAGAAGCGTTGGTAAGACATCCTTTGTAGGGACAGCATTATTATCAGATAACAAAGAACTTCAAATACGTCATTCTGACGATGTCTTTTATAGAACGTTTCTTAGGAATCTGTCTTTCAGGATGTCCTGCTATTATTGCAAATATGCGAAACCTGAACGGATAGGTGACTTTACTATAGGCGATTTCGATAGCGAATCCAATTATTCTGAGTTTCTGTCAAACAATGCCAAATCTTCTATAATGATTAATACTGAAAGTGGTAAGGAGTTATGGGCAAAGATTAACGCAGAACTTGAATACATCCCGATCAACTACGATTTAGAGGCATCATACAACAATCAATTGCGTATCCCTTCAGAAATGCCAGAGGGCAGACATGATATTTATAGCGATTTGAATCAGATGACTTGGGATGCATTCGTAAATAAATACAAAAGCATATAGAATTGATAATGGGGAATAAGGATTCACAGAATGCGAATAGTAGGATTGCTAAGAATACGATACTGCTTTACATAAGGATGATTCTGCTGATGTTTATCTCACTTTACACCAGCAGAGTCATACTGTCAACTCTTGGAATTGAGGACTATGGCCTATATAATGTTGTAGGCGGAATAGTGACAATGTTTACTTTTCTAAGTTCCGCAATGGGTAATTCCTCTCAGAGGTTTATCACATATGCGTTGGGAAAAGGAGATGCAGATGAATTAAAAAGAGTATTTAATACAACTTGCCTTGTTCATTGGGTAATAGCTATTATCATTTTGTTCTTGTCAGAGACAGTTGGATTGTGGTTTCTATACAACAAGATGGTTATTCCAGTTGAAAGGTTTTCCGCAGCAGTATGGGTTTATCAATTTTCAATTATTTCGTGTGTTGTATCGGTAATCAGTATCCCATACAATGCTTTAGTTATTGCTCATGAAAAAATGGGAGCCTTCTCATTCATTTCGATATTATATGCGATAGTTAAGTTAGGTATTGTATTTATTGTCCAGGCTTCATCCTCTGATAAGTTGATTCTGTACGCAGCTTTACTACTTATTGCTCAGATTGCAGAAAGATTAGTATATCAATTCTATTGTCGTAGCAGATTCTTTGAAGCCAAGCATATTAGTTTTCGAAATTGTAATCAGACAAAGGAGATGCTTGGCTTTGCTGGATGGTCTCTACTACCAAATCTTGCAACTGTGTGTTATTCTCAGGGCATCAATATCATATTGAATTTGTTTTTTGGGCCAGCCGTAAATGCAGCACGTGGAGTATCCGTTCAAGTACAGGGCATAGTTAAGAATTTTGTCACAAATTTCCAGACGGCCGTAACACCGCAGATAATAAAGTCATACGCAAGTAATGATGTAGATAGATTGAATAAGTTGGTATTTAACAGTTCGAAACTATCTTTTTACTTACTATTGTGTATTGCGCTACCTGTTTTTATTGAAGCTGAGTACTTACTGGATATTTGGCTTAAAGACGTCCCAGAACATACGGTCTCTTTTCTTCGGCTAATCCTGCTAGCGATTTTGTTAGACCCGTTAGCTAATCCATTGTGCGTTGCTAATAATGCAACCGGAGATATTAAAAAGTTTAAAATGTGGGAAGCGGGAATATGTGTTTCAGTGATACCTATCGGGTATATCTTACTCAAATTAGGCCTGAGGCCAGAATCGGTGTTTGTCGCTCAAATTATTTTGTCAGGTATTGTACAATTTGCAAGAGTCGCATTGAGTCGAGGGTTCCTTCATTTTACATTCAAAACATACCTGAAGAATGTAATATATTATGTTCTCGGTGTTATCCTAATAGCACCAATCACTCCTTCGCTACTTTATCATTTTTTACCAAAAGGATTCGGCTCTTTTTTATTGGTCTCAGTTGCTTGTGTATTGTCAGTAGTCGTATGCTCTTATTTTATAGGCTTTAATGCTTCAGAAAGGGAGACAATTAGGTACAAAGTATCCAAATTTTTAATGCGAAGATAGAATATGAAGGTATTGGTAAACAGTTATCTGAATTTTGCTCAAAATACTGCAGGCGGTGTATACTCAAAAGTGTGTAATTTTATAAAATCATCACAAGATTTTCCAGAATACATCATTAAGCCATTTGACATATGGGAAGACAAAATCAGGGATTATGACATTGTCCATTATTTCGCCCTAAAAACTGAGTTTTATGATCAAATGTTATTGGCCAAAAAACTTGGTAAAAAAGTTGTAATCTCTTCGATTGTAACAATTGGTGACGATAAACGTACGAGGTTCAAAATTTGGTTAGGAAAGGTTTTTCGTTTATATACCAACGAGAATAAGTGTAAGGATATGCTTTCTCTGGCGGATGCAATTATTGCTGAGACCCAAAAAGAGAAAGATTTTATAATTTCAGCATTCAATGCGGATCCTTCAAAGATTTATGTCATTCCTAATGGCGTTTCTGAAGAAATCTTAAATGGTGACGCATCGCTAATCAAATCGGTCCTTGGTATCGACAGACCGTTTGTGTTACAGGTTGGCAGGTTCGATACGAATAAGAATCAGTTATCTGTGATTCGCGCCTTAGCTGGTACAGATATCCCTGTTGTTTTTGTTGGAGGTCCGGATTCCTCTGCACCAGAGTATTATGAGAAATGCCGAAACGAAGCAGGCCCGAACTGTTATTTTACAGGATGGATCAATCATAATGATCCGTTAATGGCATCTGCTTACGATGCGGCAAAGGTCGTGGTGCTTCCTTCTCATCATGAAATATTTGGCAACGCAATATTTG
>JAQXRN010000234.1 GCA_029218545.1 Bacillota bacterium
AAGAGGTGAGAATATGAACACAAGTAATATTAAGAACTACAAACCGCAGGCTTTTGCTGAACTGCTAGGTGTATCAGTAAAGACATTGCAACGATGGGATAGGGAAAATATCTTAAAAGCATATCGTACTCCAACCGATAGAAGATACTATACCTACGACCAATATTTACAATTTAAAGGTATTGATATTGCATCTGATGAACGAGCAACTGTCATTTATACCAGAGTCTCGACACGAAATCAGGTAGATGATTTGAAAAATCAAGTAGAATTTCTGAGAACACACTGCAATTCAAAAGGAATAATAGTGGATTCCGTAATTGAGGACTATGGAAGCGGTCTAAACTATAATCGCACGAAATGGAACGGGTTACTTGATGCGGTCATGGAGCAAAAGATAAAAACCATTGTCATAACTCATAAAGACAGATTTGTACGATTTGGTTATGACTGGTTTGAGAAATTCTGCAGTAAGTTCAACACCAAAATATTGGTAGTAAATAACGAAGACCTTTCACCACAGGAAGAACTGGTTCAAGACATAGTATCAATACTTCATGTGTTCAGCTGTAGGCTGTATGGCTTAAGGAAATACAAGAAGCGGATAAAGGAGGATGAAGAACTTGCTAAGGAGTTACAAAACGGAACTCAAGCCCACAATGGAGCAAAAGGAAGCCATTGATAGAACTATTGGTGTGTGCAGATATGTATATAACTTCTATATAGCACACAACAAAGAACTATATGAAAGAGAAAATCGCTTTGTTTCAGGGCGAACCTTTTCTGTATGGCTCAATAATGAGTTTATCCCCAATAATCCTGAGTATGTGTGGATTAAAGAAGTAAGTTCAAAGGCTGTAAAACAAAGCATTATGGATGCGGATATGGCTTTCAGGAGGTTTTTTAAACATAAGTCGGGCTTTCCTAAATTCAAGAAAAAAGGGAAAACAGACCCGAAAATGTATTTTGTAAAGACGGATAAGAAAGCCGTAATCCACTGCGATAGACACAGAATTAAGATACCGACAATAGGATGGGTAAGACTTAAGGAGAAGGGATATATCCCAAGCAATTCTGAAAAGTATGTCATTAAGTCGGGAAGTGTATCAAAAAGAGCAGGAAGATACTATGTATCGGTTCTCATTGAAACAGAGGAAGAAAAAGTTAAACCTGTTCTTTCTGAAGAAGGATTAGGAATAGACCTAGGGCTTAAAGACTTTGCAGTTATTTCAAATGGGAATGTCTATAAAAACATCAATAAAGGTTCCAATGTAAAGAAACTTGAGAAAAAACTAAGGAGAGAGCAGAAAGCTTTGTCAAGAAAGCTGGAAGCTAAAAAAAGAGTAAAGAAAGGAGGAAGCTATTATAACATAGAAAAGCAAAAGATAAAGGTACAAAAGCTTCATCAAAGACTGGATAACATAAGGACAGATTACTTAAATAAGTGCATAAGCGATATAGCGAAAACCAAGCCATCATATGTAACTGTTGAGAATCTGAATGTTAGAGGAATGATGAAGAACAGACATCTTTCAAAAGCAGTGGCAAATCAGAAGTTTCATGAGTTCAAGATAAAACTCAATGCAAAATGTAAAGCATCAGGCATTGAATTGAGAGTTGTGGATACATGGTATCCATCAAGTAAGATATGTCATAGATGCGGTAGCATTAAATCTGATTTAAAGCTTTCAGATAGAAAGTATAGATGTCCTCATTGCGGAGAAGTGATTGATAGAGATTTAAATGCAGCACTTAATCTGAGAGATGCAAGAGTGTATGAAATTGCAAACTAAAAGCAGACATACACATGTACCGATGGCTAGTCGGGAATTAACGACTGTGGAGTGTGCAAAGAACCTGCAAATAGAGAAAGGCTTGCCTTCTCAAAAGCACACACGAAGAAGCAGTAAAAATCTCGATATAGACACTTTTGTCTATGTTTTGAGTAGCAGGTGTGTTATGGATTTTTTTAACGGAGAAGGTTTATTAAAGCTCTGCAAGGAAAGCAATAAAAAAATTTCCGAGGTTATGCTGGCAAGAGAAATCCAGCTGGGAGAAACCACCAAGGAAGAAGTATATAAGAAGCTGGCATATTCCATCAGCATAATGAAAAATTCAACTACTGAGCCTTTAAAAAAGCCTGTAAATTCCATGGGCGGACTCCTGGGCGGAGAATCAAAGGCTGTCTATGACAATGCTTTTATGGCAGGTTCTATGCCCCTTTGTGGTTCTGTTCTTTCAAAGGCTATCGCCTATTCAATGGCGGTTCTTGAAGTAAATGCATCTATGGGGCTGATTGTAGCAGCTCCTACTGCAGGCTCTGCAGGAGTCATTCCAGGCGCGGTTCTGTCCGTATGTGAGGAGTACAACCTTGGCGAAGATGCCATATACAGCGGCCTGCTCAACGCCAGCGCCATAGGGTATATTATAATGCGAAACGCTTCTGTTTCAGGCGCTGAGGCTGGATGTCAGGCAGAAGTAGGTGCCGCATCTGCTATGGCTGCATCGGCAGTGACTGAGCTCCTTGGAGGCACTCCTTCTCAATGCCTAAATGCCGCCGCCATAGCAATGTCAAACCTTCTCGGACTCGTTTGCGACCCCATTGCAGGGCTTGTTGAATCGCCCTGCCAGAGCAGAAACGCCATAGGTGTTTCCAACGCCTTTACCAGTGCCCAAATTGCCCTTTCGGGTGTTTGCCATCCGGTTCCTTTTGATGAAATGGTGGAAGCCATGTATAAGGTGGGATTATCCCTACCATTTGAATTGAGAGAAACAGCCTTGGGAGGCAATGCCTCTACGCCGACAGGATGTAACCTGTGCAGGAAGTGCATAGGCTAATTGCGTTTAGTATTAAAATTTTTAGAAAAGGCTGAAGCATCTTTATCACTTCAGCCTTTTTTCTGTATGCTATTATAGCTGATTTCTCTTAAATTCTTTTCTGAATCTTGCTTCATCAAACTCGTCTATCGTTCTTGTCAGCCGCTTGAGCATCCATTCTCTGTCCCTTCCAATGTAACCGTCCATAGGTGCAGAGTTAAGGATGTGGCTTGCCCAGAATCTCAAGTCAGGCTGATTTTTTATATTCTCAAGTATTATCTTTTCTTCAGTTAAAATTTCAAGCTCACTTGCGGGCACAAATTTTCCGCACCGGATATCCTCTGCCAGAGGAGTTTCCGGAAAAACAGTCAATGTAGCAATCCGTGCCACATCCGGCTTTATCTGATTTATCAAATCTGCAACAGCAAGTCCGCTTTCCTCTGCACGTCCCTTTCCTGCTACGCCCAGCATAAACAGCGCCCTATGTCTGATTCCTGCTTCATTGAGGCGCTGAGCCTGTTCAACGCTGTCTGCAAGGCTCGTTCCCTTGTTCATAAACTCCAACACATCGTCGAGTCCCGATTCATAACCTATATAAAGATCGTTTACACCTAGATTCTTTAAACGTCTCAGATCATCATCGCTTTTATCTTTTATGCTTCTTATGGCAGCATACATGGAGAAAGTCTCCATTGCCGGCATGTACCTTCTTATCAGTTGGAATTTTTCCTCTAATCTATCTGCTGACAAAGAAAAAACATCTCCGTCCATTAAAAAAACTCTCTTGTGGGGTCTTTCATAGATATCGCAGATTCTTTTTTCCTCCTGAAGATTGTGGATTAATGTTTCATCATCAATCATGTGGAACTGTTTATCCTTGTACATGTTGCAGAAACGGCATGCGTTGTGGGTGCATCCCGCTGTGACCTGAAGCAAAAATGTCTTCGCCTCCAGGGGCGGTCTGTATAAAGTTCCTTCTGTTTTCATGATTTTTTCACCTCCGGAATTATTTCTCTAAACCAGTATACAATAACATTAACATAACCATAGCATTTATACGTAAAAAATATACAGAAAGCAAACATTAAAAGGTCTATACTTATATAGTCAGGAACAGAAGTATTACCCTTATTATCTAACGCAGACAGGAGGTAAAGCCAATGACAAAAAAGCAGAAGAAAAAAAGCGGCATCTTTTTTATCTGTCTGATGATTGTCTTTTTAACAGCCAGCTTTTTTACAGCAAATCCAGGCAGTGGGCCTGAAAGCATTCAGGAAATAATGAGAGATGCAGTTTTGCATGAAACCGGCCGGATAAACCTGTTTGGAGTTTTAACAGTTAATCCCGGCCTCATTTCGGGATTCGCAGTTACATGTATGCTCTTTGCAGTGTGCCTTATTATCCGAATCTTCGTCATTAGAAAATTTACCATGGTTCCCGGTAAATTTCAATTGATTCTTGAGGAGATTGTCAGCCTGTTTGACAACATGGTCAAAGGCAACAGCCCTCACAGAAACACCTTCGTAAGTGCCTATTGCTTTGCGGTAGGTGTTTACATCTTTGTCAGCACTTTGTTCGAGCTCTTTGGTTTTCAGGCAATAACGGTCAGCGGCGCTTCCATTTCACTGCCTGCGCCTCTTTCAGACATTAATGGTGCAATTGCCATAGGATGTCTCTCTTATCTAATAATAATGTCGGGAGGTATTGCAGGAAACAGGTTGAGAGGACTCGGAAAGACATTAAAAGAATTTTCACTTCCTATTTCTATGAGTTTCAGGTTGTTCGGCGCCCTTCTAAGCGGCGCACTGGTAACGGAGCTGGTCTATTACTATTCTAGCCTCAGCTACGGGCTTCCTGTAGTTGTTGGAATAATATTTACGCTGCTTCATGCAATAGTTCAGGCATATGTGCTGACGATGCTGACTTCACTGTTCTATGGTGAAGTTTCAGAACCGGCTGTTAAGGTTTCCGGTCAAAATTCTATTGCATAGATTTAAGATTACAAGAGAGGTTTTTGGTATGAAAAAGAAATTTTTATTTATTTTTGCTTTAATGCTTATTATTGCAGCTACAATCCTTCCTGTAGCGGTATATGCGGATACTCCTTCAGATACAGCCAATGAAACAGCCGTGGTAAATCAGGTAGATTCGGAGAATTCGCTTCTTGGCAACAAGGCCATTGCCTGCGGTATTGCCATCAGCTTTGCTGCGGGCCTAGGTGCCCTGGGCATGGGTATTGCTGTTGGTAAATCAGCTGAAGGTATTGCAAGACAGCCTGAAGCTGAAGGAAAGATAAGAACTACCCTTATGCTGGGTATCGTATTTATGGAAACAGCCATTATCTACGCATTGCTTGTAGTAATCCTTATCATCTTCGTACTGTAAAAGCGAGGTGAGATTTATGCCATTAAACATAGATTTTCAGCAAATATTCCTGCATCTGTTTAACTTTACTCTCCTCTTTGCCATCCTTTACTATCTGCTATACAGACCTGTTAAGAACTTCATGGCAAAACGCGAGGAATATTACGAAAAAATGGACGCAGAGGCAAATCAGCATCTTGCAGATGCTATTAAACAAAAAAATGAATATCAGACACTTCGCATGGAAGCAGACAGCGAAATATCTGAAGAAAAAAAGAAAATACATCGGGAACTGGATATGCTTTATGCCAAGAGAATAAGTCAGGCAGAAGAAACAGCAGCAAAGATTATTTCAGAAGCACGCCATAATGCAGAAAAAGAAAAGGAAAACATATTAAAAAGCGCTCAGGATGAGATATCTGAGATGGTTACAACTGCTACAGAAAAGCTTGTTTTAGAATCAAGTGCATCCGAGGCCTTTGAACAGTTCCTGGATGCAGCCGAAGGAGGTAGCTCAGATGACTCAATCTACCAGTAAAAAGGCTATTCTCTATTCAATTTCCCCACCGGATGAAGCTCAGACCACAAGATTTAATGCCTTTCTGGCTAAGAAATATGGTGAAGAAATCCAGCTGGTATGGGAAAAGAGTAACGCCTTCCCCGGGGGCTTCAGACTTGAGGTTTCTGGTGAAGTATATGACTGGAGTGTGAACGGAAGATTTCAGCAGCTAAAGGATACTCTCATCAATGTTCCAAAGCAGAACGGTAATGTTATCCCGCTGATTCGGGAAACTGTTGAAAACTGGACGCCTAAGGCACTTTCCCAGGAAATCGGTACAGTTATAACTGTAGGTGACGGCATTGCTAGTGTTGAAGGCCTCGAAAATGCTTCATACGGCGAAATTCTCATCTTTACATCAGGCGTTAGAGGTATGGTTCAAGACTTAAGAGAAAATGAAATCGGCTGTATTCTTTTCGACGATACAGATGAAATCACTGCGGGAAGCACAGTTAAGCGCACCGGTAAAACTGCAGGCATCTCCGTAGGTGAAGCAATGCTCGGTCGTGTTGTAAATGCCCTTGGTATGCCTATTGACGGCATGGGAGACATTGTGACTGATGACTACAGGGAAATAGAACACCCCGCCCCATCCATCATTGAGCGTCAGCCTGTAAATCAGTCCCTGGAAACCGGTATTCTTACCATCGATGCCATGTTTCCTATCGGAAGAGGTCAGCGTGAACTGATTATCGGTGACAGACAGACCGGCAAGTCAACAATCGCCCTAGATACTATAATCAATCAGAAGGGCAAAGATATAATTTGTATTTATGTTGCAATAGGCCAGAAGTCCAGCTCCGTGGCACAGATTGCAGAAACACTTAAGAAGCACGGTGCTATGGACTATTCAATCATAGTGAATGCACCTGCCAGCGATGCCGCACCTATGCAGTACATTGCACCATATGCAGGCTGCGCCATAGGTGAATACTTTATGGACCGGGGAAAGGATGTCCTAATCGTTTACGACGACTTATCCAAGCACGCTGTGGCATACAGAACCCTCAGCTTGCTGCTGGAAAGACCTCCCGGACGTGAAGCCTATCCAGGGGATGTATTCTACCTTCATTCAAGATTGCTCGAACGTTCTGCTCACTTAAGCCATGAGCGTGGTGGCGGAAGTATTACAGCGCTGCCTATTGTTGAAACACAGGCAGGAGACGTTTCAGCATACATTCCAACAAATATTATTTCCATCACTGACGGTCAGATTTTCCTTGAAAGCGACCTGTTCTTTGCCGGTCAGAGACCTGCTGTAAACGTTGGTCTGTCCGTATCCCGTGTAGGCGGAGATGCCCAGACAAAGGCTATGAAAAAAGCTTCAGGAGCACTGAGACTTGACCTTGCCCAATATCGTGAAATGGAAGTATTCACACAGTTTGCCAGCGATTTAGATGATGCAACCAAGAGCCAATTAGCTTATGGCCAGAGTCTTATGAGACTATTAAGACAGCCACAGTACAATCCCCTTAAGCATCATCAGAAAGTCATCATTTTAGTTGCTGCCCTTGAGTATCTGTTCCAGCACATACCTCTTAGTAAAATTCAAAATGTAAAGGATGAGCTTATAGCATATTTTGAAGACTCACATTTTGACATCTGCCAGAGAATAGATGAAACCGGGGTGCTTTCGGAAGAAGATAAGGCAAAGATAAGTGAGATATCTAAAGCTTTCCTTGAAAAATTCATTTCTAACTAGAAGGTGATTTCTTATGGCTAACACTAAAGAAATTAAAAACAGAATAAAGAGTGTCCACGATACACAAAAGATTACCAATGCCATGTATTTAATCGCATCTACCAAGATGCAGAAGGCAAAAGGCGAGCTGGACAACACAAAACCATATTTCAGTGCCCTGAAAGAAGAAATCAAAAGAATTTTCCGCCATGCAAACGGTGTAAGCAGCCAATACTTCTTCCCTCCTTCAGAAAAGGATGAACTGGAAGGAACCTATGGCATTCTCATAATTACTGCAGACAAAGGACTTGCAGGTGCATACAATCAGAATGTTATTAAAGAGGCTCAAAAAATCATAGATGAGCACAAAGACGTAAAGCTTTATGTAGTTGGTGAATATGGCCGCCATTATTTTGATGCTCATCAGATTCCCATCGAGCATAATTTTGTCTATACAGCTCAAAACCCTACTCTTGGAAGAGCCAGGGAAATCTGCGATGTCCTTCTTGAAGACTTTAAGAGGCATAATCTTGTAAAGATTTTTGCCGTATATACGGACTTCAAGGGTGGCCTAAGCGGCGGCGAAGCCAGCTCTTTAAGATTGATTCCTTTCCACAGAAGCCATTTTTATTCGGACGATCAGTATGCCGATGACCCGGTCTTTGAGTTTGAGCCTTCAATCGAAGAGGTCCTTGATAACATAATGCCAAGCTATATATCAGGATTTATATACTCCGCATTGGTTGACAGCTTCTGCAGTGAGCAGAACGCGAGAATGACCGCAATGGATGCAGCCAATCAGAATGCTCAGGAGCTTCTTGAAAAGCTTCGTCTTGAGTACAACTATATACGTCAAGGGGCAATAACACAGGAAATCACAGAAATTTCTTCAGGTGCCAAGGCGTTGAAACAGAAGAGATAAAAACAAGAGGGAGGTAATTAGTATATGACAGGAAAAATCATACAGGTCAGCGGATCAGTTGTTGATGTGAGATTCGAAGCCGGTCACCTACCTAAGATAAATGAAGCCCTTACAGTTGATATAGATGAGAAACAGCTGGTAATGGAAGTAGCACAGCACATCGGAAACAATGCCGTGCGCTGCATTATGCTTTCAGGAAGCGAAGGTCTTGCCAGAAACATGGTGGTAAAGGCCACAGGAAACAATATTCAGGTTCCTGTAGGTGAAGTAACTTTAGGCAGAATGTTTAATGTATTGGGCCAGCCAATTGATGGAGGTTCTGAAATCCCTGCAGATCAGGAACGATGGGGTATTCATCGCGATGCCCCCTCATTTGAAGACCTGAGTCCCGCTGTAGAGATTCTTGAAACAGGAATCAAGGTAATAGATTTGCTTGAGCCTTATCCAAAAGGTGGTAAAATCGGTCTGTTCGGCGGTGCCGGTGTGGGTAAAACAGTCCTTATTCAGGAAATGATTCACAATGTGGCTATGGAGCACGGCGGCTATTCAATCTTCACAGGCGTAGGTGAACGATCTCGTGAAGGCAACGACCTATGGCATGAAATGCAGGACAGCGGTGTTTCTGACAAGACTGCCCTGGTTTTTGGCCAGATGAACGAAGCCCCGGGTGTCCGTATGAGAGTAGCTCTTTCAGGGCTTACAATGGCAGAATACTTCAGGGACAAAGAAAACAAAGACGTTCTTCTTTTTATCGATAATATCTTCAGATTTGTTCAGGCCGGCAGTGAAGTATCCACTCTACTGGGCAGAATGCCTTCTGCTGTTGGTTACCAGCCAACATTAGCCGGCGAAATGGGCGCTCTGCAGGAGAGAATTACATCCACAAAAAAGGGTTCAATCACATCTGTGCAGGCTGTTTACGTGCCTGCCGATGACTTAACGGACCCTGCTCCCGCTACGACCTTTACCCATCTTGATGCTACCACGGTTTTAAGCAGAAAGATTGCAGAACAAGGTCTATACCCTGCTGTTGACCCGCTTGAATCAACATCAAGAATTCTTGAACCTTCCATCGTTGGTGAAGAACACTACTATATTGCAAGAACTGTTCAGGAAATACTTCAAAAATACAAAGAGCTTCAAGACATCATAGCAATCTTAGGTATAGACGAATTAAGTGAAGAAGATAAACTTACTGTAAAGAGAGCAAGAATGATTCAGCGTTTCCTTGCCCAACCCACATTTGTTGCGGAAAAGTTTACAAATATGCCGGGTGTATATGTTCCTCTCAAGGAAACTCTTCGCGGCTTCAAAGCAATCATTGAAGGTGAAATGGATAAGTACCCTGAAGCGGCATTCTTCAATGTTGGAACAATAGATGACGTAGTTAAGAAAGCAGAGAAACTTAAGGCTGGTGATTTCTAATGAAAACCTTCTATCTAAAAGTTCTGGCTCCGGACCATCCATATTATGAAGGTGACTGCGAAGCTCTCGTAATCACTACTATGACAGGAGAATACGGCATTCTAGCAGGTCACAGCAACCTGATTACAGCAGTGTCTCCCGGGGTTCTGAAATTCAAAACGCCTAATGGCGATGAATATCTGGCTGCAGTTTCAAAGGGCATCTTAAAAGTCGAAAACAATCAGGTTCTCATTCTGGTCAATACTATCGAAAATCCCGATGAAATTGACGAAAAGAGAGCCCTTCGCGATGAAGAAGAAGCAAGAGAAGCCCTTCTTCAGAAAAAGAGCATGCAAGACTACAGGCTGGCTCAAGCAAAGATGGCAAGGGCGGCCAACAGGTTAAAGGTTAAAAGCAGCAGCAAGCATTGAATAAGCAAAAAAGTCTGACATACACGTCAGACTTTTTTATATAGCTTAGAATATATACAGTTAATAGTTTAAATCTTATTTCCAATAATCTAAATCTGCATCTATACCTGCATCTTTTGCGATAAATACAGGATTCTTTCCTTCCTTCTTCTGCTTGCAGTAGTCTTCAAGACAAAGCATTGCAGGTTTTGCCAAGATAAGGATTACAGGAACGTTTACGATTACCATTAATCCTTGTGTCATATCTGCAAGGTTCCATACAGTACCTGCACTTGCAATAGCACCTACAAATACCAGAACTGTTGCGATAATTCTAAAGAGCAGGATACCACTCTTGCTTACCTCTCTGTTTAAAATGAATCTTAAGCATCCTTCACAGTATGAATAGTTACCGATTAATGTTGTGAAGGCAAACAATGACATTGCCACGCACAGGAATACAGGACCGAAGCTTCCAAGGTTTTCAGCCATTGAAGCCTGAACAAAAGAAGCACCACCCATATCAGAATTAAATGCTACACCTGATGACAGGCACATGAATGCTGTAGCGGTACAGATAAGTAAAGTATCTATGAATACTGAGAGCATCTGTACAAGACCCTGCTTAGCCGGATGAGAAACGTCTGCAGTTGCTGCTGCATTTGGAGCAGAACCCATACCTGCTTCGTTTGAATACAGACCTCTCTTGATTCCGTTCATGATACATGAACCTGCAAAACCACCGAAGATTGCCTTGAAATCAAATGCACTTTCAAAGATCATTGCAAACATTCCAGGCAGCTGTTTTGCATTGAGAATCAATACAAAGATTGCAACTAATACATAAAGCACACCCATAACAGGAACCATTACTTCTGTAACCTTAACCAGTCTCTTGGCACCACCGATTACGATAATACCAAACAGTACTGCAAGGATGATTCCGATTACTACAGCTGTAGTCTTGCTGTAAAAATCAAATGCTGAGAACGTATCCTGAAGGTTATAAGCTGCCAGCATGTTATATCCAACAGCATAAGTCATGATAATTAAAACTGAGAAAATAACTCCAAGCCATCTCTGCTTAAGAGCATCTCTCATGTAGAAAGCAGGACCACCATAGCTTGTACCATCATCATTTCTCTTCTTGTAAATCTGTGCTAATGTAGATTCAACAAAGGCTGAAGCCCCACCGATTATGGCTGTAACCCACATCCAGAATACAGCACCTGCACCACCTGCACAGATGGCTGTTGCAACACCTATGATATTACCTGTACCTACACGTGATGCTGTTGAAACCATCAGCGCACCGAAGGAAGATATGCCGTTTTCAGTAGCAGGTTTTTCAAGAATAACTTTAAAAGATTCTTTAAACAATCTAACCTGAATAAATTTTGAACGAACCGTCAACAAAATTCCACCGGCGAGCAGAATCAAAGGAACACACCATGGCTGGTATAACAGCCCGCTGACTGCATTAATAATGCCGTTAATTAATTCCATAATTACTCTCCTATTCTAATTATTTATACAAAGACATCAACATTATATCACTTTACAACGATAATGTCAAAGATTTGTCAATTAAACGTCTTTTTTGTGCTAAAAACACAAAATCTATTGAAAAATACACAATAATAGGTGTATAATGTTTTAGATTATATAGTTGGAGGGAAGGAACTTACATGAAAAGTAATTTTACACAGGCTCTTAAGGAACTTACCGGCTTTGATGGTGAACCGGAAGAATCATCAGTAGCTTTTTCCGAGGTTATGGATACAGAATTTGAAGAACCAGTTTTTAAACCAGAAGTATATACATTTAAAGATTATTCCGAAAAAATAGCTGATGATTGTACTCGTTTATCATCAACAATGGTTATTGAAGGTGAAGTAAAATCAGACGACCATGTTTTCTTGAACGGTCAACTGATAGGGAATATCAAAACTTCATCTGATATGAATATTTCTAACGTTGTTGTCGGTAATGTTTCTGCTCAGAACATTATTTTAAAGGATGGTCGCATCAAAGGCGACGTAACACTTGAAGGGGATTTGTTCGTTGGTGAAAACTCCGTTATTGTAGGCGATATTAACTGCCAGAATCTTGAAGTTTCAGGCAAGGTTAAGGGCAACTGTCAGGTTGAAGATAGTGCTAAATTTGCAAAGACAGCCTACATGATATGTGACATCACAGCGGGCACAATTACTTCTCAGCAGGGTGCTAAAATTATTGGTACAATTACCACTACTTCTAACGATCCAAATGCTGAGGCGGAATTTGATTTTGGAGGTGAGTTTTAATGTCAGAAAATAATACTATGGACATGAAAGTCGAAGTTGCTGAAAACAATAAGGAGATTGTTCCTGAAATCTACGATGAAATGGGGATCATCGGAGCAGCCACAAAGGTTACAGGAAATATTACTACAAAGGGACATGTCACTGTAATGGGCACAGTTAAAGGTGATATTTCTGCCAAAGGTAATGTAATTATATCCGGTTCTGTCACCGGTAAAATCAAGTGCTCCAACCTGCTTTTTGAATCAGGAGTACTTACAGGTGATATTGAAGCAAATAACCTTGTTTCAATCAACGAATCAGTTACACTTACAGGTGCTATAATTTGCAAAGACATCACAGTGGTAGGCACTGTGTTAGGTAATATAACTGCAACCGGTAAAGTTGGTCTTGCAAGCACAGCAGTCGTTAAAGGTGATATTAAGTCCGCTCAGATGGGTATGGAAATGGGCGCAAAACTTGATGGAAAAATTTCTATTGCCTAGGGGTGTCATGAAAAATGCGTAATCCTAAAATTGATTTCAAAAATATGACAGTAAAGCAATGGAAGCAAATTATTACAATTTGTGTAATTACTCTTATCACAATTCTTTTATTTCTCGCTATTTTTAACGGAGTTCGTTACGCTCATTACAAGAAACTTATTAAAAATGAACAGTTAGTCAATACTGAAAGCTATGACAATCTGGACAGTCAGGAAATTTCCAGGTTAATCAAGTTTTTAGGTAGTGCAGATCCAAATGAATCTCTGAGCTATCAGAAATCCTATCCTGATCTATATGTAGAAAACGACTTTAACTTCGTAAAGTCTGAGGACAATGTGGTTTATCTCACATTTGATGATGGTCCTAATGTTAATGTTACTCCGAGAGTTCTTGATGTATTAAAACAGTACGATGTCAAAGCAACCTTTTTTGTAATATACAAGGAAGGTGAAGCTGAAGAAGCATTATATAAAAGAATCGTTGATGAAGGTCATACCATAGCAGTACATACATCAAGTCATAGCTACAATGCAATTTACTCATCTGTGGATGCTTATCTTGCGGATTTTGAAAAGATTTCTTCAAAGATTGAAAGTGTTACAGGTGTAAAACCCGAAATATTCAGATTCCCGGGAGGCTCAATCAACTCCTATAATGTGGGACTGTATCAGGAACTAATTGCAGAAATGCTTAGACGCGGATATGTTTATTACGATTGGCATGTTTCGAGTGGCGATGCATCAGGTCCTTCTGTTTCAGCAGATAAAATAAAAAATAATGTTCTTAACACTACGAAAGACAAGGAAGCCATCGTGCTTATGCATGACGGTCCCGGTCATGGCGCCACTGCAGATGCTCTTCCGGGAATAATTGAAGGTCTTAAATCCAAAGGTTACAGATTTGCCGCACTTGACAACTCAGTTACACCATCTTGCTTCGGCTATTAATATCTATACCATGGGAGGTCTATAAAGATGTCAATGATAAACAAAACAAAGTACGATTTTGATGAAATCATCGATCGCCGACACACTAATGCACTGAACACTGATGGATTCAGAAGTTACATCTTTCATGCAGGACCGGAAAAGAAATTCAAATTCAGAGATGAAGAATTCGTAAGAATGTGGGTTGCTGACATGGAATTCGCAATTGCACCTGAAATTCTCGACTCAATCAGAGCGAGACTTGATCGTAAAATCCTGGGATACACTCTTTTGTATGAGGCAGATTACTACCAGGCATTCCTTTCATGGTGCAAGGAGCGTTATGACTGGTCTTTTCCTAGAGAAGAACTTGTTAATTCACCTGGTATAATACCTGCACTCTACCAGATTTTAGAGGATCTTATTGCAAAGGACGAAAAAGTTCTGACCATGACACCGGCTTATGGTTTTTTCCTTCACGCATGCGAGTACAATGATGTGGAACTGGTTCAGAGTCCTCTTATCTCAAATAACGGACATTTCGAGATAGATTTTGAAGATTTTGAAAAGAAAGCATCGGATCCTAAAGTTAAGCTTTTGTTGCTGTGCAATCCGCACAATCCTAGTGGCAGAATCTGGACTGAGGAGGAACTAAAGAAAATCGCAGATGTTGTTGAAAAAAACGATCTCTGGGTTATTTCCGATGAAATTCATTGCGATATCGTCCGCAATGGTCTTAAACATATACCGCTGGGCAAAATAATGCCCGAATACAAAAAGCTGGTTACATGTATGTCAGCCAGCAAGACTTTCAATATGGCAGGGCTTTTATTCTCAAACGTAATCATCCGCGATGAGGAACTTAGAAATCAGTTTGTTGCAAGAGATAAACTGGCAGGCGGGTTGAATCCGTTATCTATAGAAGCACACAAGGCTGCCTATGAGAAAGGTGGTCCTTGGCTCAAGCAGCTTAAGGATTATCTGGATGGCAACTTTAACTATGTTAAGGAGTTCTTCAATGAATACTTGCCTGAGGCTGTATTTGAAATTCCTGAAGCCACATATTTGGCATGGGTTGACATGTCAAAGTGCCTACCTGAAGAGAAAGATCTTCCTTCCTTCTTTGCCAACGAGGCAGGCATTCTTTTGGAAGGCGGAAACGAACTATTCGTTGGAAATGCAGAGGGCTGCGTGAGATTAAACCTTGCAATGCCTAGAAGCGTCCTTGAAACAGGAATGGAAAGAATGCGTGACGCAATTTACAAGAGAAGAAAGTAAAGTATTCAGTAAGTAAAGAATTTATAAAATAAAGCATTCAGTAAATAAAGACTCACAAAGCCAATGATGCCTATCATCGGCTGAGTGAGTCTCTTTTATTTCTTATTATATTATTTCTTATAAAATCCTTCTATCTTTTCAAAGCAATTCTTCAGCTGATATTG